>CAZHDS010000200.1:0-5871 GCA_964531495.1 uncultured Ignavibacteriales bacterium | reverse complement strand
ATGGGGATTGGAGTCCTGCTGCTGGTCCGCGACTTCTGGTTCTGGTTTGGATGGGACGAACTATGGCCGGTCGTGCTGATAGGCATCGGCGTGGCGCTGATCTTGCGCAGTGGTCGCAAGAAGGTAGTCCTCGGCGGTGTGCCTCCTGAAGAGGCCGAGCCCAAGCCATTCAACGGGGGAAGTGAATTATGACGCCAGCCAGATTTCGATGGGGTACTATCCTGATCACTCTTGGTGTGCTGCTCTTGCTGCGCAATTTCGATGCCATCAACGACGACGTTTGGCTCGAACTTCTGGTCTTTTTCCCGATCGTTCTGATCGCTATTGGAGTTGAGAAGATCTTCACCAAGTCGAGATTGCAGCTCATCGCCTATGCCACCTCGGTGGCGCTCATGGGCGTTGCCTTCTGGGTTGCTGGCGAGAGCCACTCTTCCGGCGGTCAGGGAAGTTATTTCGAAAGCACCTCTCATAATATTGAGTATGACCAATCGATTCGGGTCCTCAAAGCCGATCTGCGGCTCAACAACACGGCTCTAACCATCCGTGACTGTAGCGATGACCTCGTGAGCGCGAAATTCGATCGCTTCACGCGCAAACCGGCCGTAACGTACCAGGTTGCAGGCGATACTGCTGAAATTACTTATCGGGCTCGCAAAGCCAACTATCTGGGTGGGGCTATACGGATCGATGCCGGAACGGATCAGGATTGGTATGTGAGTTTCTCAAAGGACACGCCGCTCGACTTGACTTGCCAGGCCGAAGAAACCGACATGCACATGAACCTCTCGACCACGCCGGTCCGTCGGCTCAGTGTCGATGCCGATGAGACCTCAGTCTATATAAAGCTCTCCGATCTGGTCCCGGAAGTGTCCGTCAAGGTCTTTGGCGATGATGCGTCGCTGCGCCTTCGGGTGCCGGAAGGTATTGGTCTACGCATCTCGGGCGATGAGTATCTTTCGTACCTGACCCGGATTGGACTGATAGAATACGACGATGATCTCGTATCGGAAGGTTACGATACGGCTTCAACCAAAATCGATGTCGAGTTGGACGATCGTCTGTCTTCTTTCTCGCTGGACTATTTCTAGCGGTCCAGCCGCCGAACTCTTCGGTGGCGGTTCTGGAAACTCAAGGCTGGCCCCGGCGGGTCCGTTTTCTTTTTGCCCGCTGGAGAATAAACCGTTGCCCCGACGGACCGAGTTCGCTTGATTACCGCAACCAATCAATCCTGGAGACTGTCAAATGATGTCCTGGCGCATTGTCATGCCTATCCTGCTATTGCTCGCTGTCCTGGGCTGTGGCACCAAAGAAACTTCCGACCCGGCTACCGACGCTCCCCGCACGGTGCTGAGAATCGGCACTGACGCCACATATCCGCCGTTTGAGGTCGTTGCGTCCGGGTCCGGTCATCCGGAGGGATTCGACATTGATCTCATTTCGGAAGTATGTGCGGTCAATGGCTGGAAGCCAGAGTTCATTGTTACCCCGTTCGATGGCATCATTCCGGGGCTCACGGGTGACAAGTATGATGTCGTCATTTCTGCCATGACCATCACGTCCAACCGGGCGGCAGTGGTCGATTTTTCCGAGTCTTACTATCTGGCCGGGCAGACTATCGCGGTGCCGCTGGATGATTCGACTATCGCGAGTGTGGATGATCTGATCGGCAAGCGCGTCGGTGTTCAGTTGGGTACAACCGGGGAACTGATGGCGCTGGGCATGGACGGCTTGCAGGTATTCTCTTACGACAACATCGGGGCGGCCTTCATTGATATGAGCAATGGCAATCTCGACGCCGTGCTCAACGATTTTCCTACGACCCAGGCCTATATAAAGCGGCAGGGTACGGCCCGCACCGTGGGTGCGATTCTATCGACCGAGCACTATGGCATTGCTGTGAAACAGGATAATCGGGCGCTTCTGGGAGAAGTGAACTCGGCTCTGGAACAGATCCGTACATCAGGACGCTACGATGAGATCCATATCAAGTGGTTTGGCGCGCCGCCAGCTTCTTCTCCGCCAACTCAGCAGGCCGAGCCTGATCCTCACTAGCCCAAACCGGGCATGGCCGAGAAGAATAGAGTCCCTCGGGATCCAAGAAAACACTTGCCACCTGCCGCGAATATGCAATATTCCGCAGCAAGTGCTGCCGATCCCTCGGCAGAAACCTGTCGTGTCGATCGTTAGGAGTTACTAATGACCGGAATATGCGCCAAGGACATCCTGGTACCGCTCGATAGATATCCCCACATACCTAGTTTCCATACTCTCAAACAAGCTGTGGCTCTGATGGAGAACTCGGTCATTGAGGTCGGCGACCGTATTTCCTTGCCTCGCTCTATCCTTGTGTTCGACAAGGAATATCGCCTGGTCGGAGTGGCGCGGCGCCGCGATATTTTGCGGGGTTTGGAGCCGGAGTTCCTTCAGCGGATGCCGCTGAAGAATCGTCGCGAGCTATTCGACGTCGAAGTTGACCCAAATCTGCTCGAAGTATCTTATGAGAAGATCGCCGAGGAAGTCAAGATCCGGGGAGAGCTACCTGTCAGTACGGTCGTTCGTCCGCTGAAGACGATGATCGATTATGACGATCATCTGGCCCACATTGTCTACGAGATGGTTAAGTGGCAGGCCAACCTGCTTCCCGTGGAACGTGACCACCGAGTGGTGGGGGTCCTGCGCAGCGTGGACGTCTTCCACGAAGTTAGCAAACTGGTAATCTGAACCGGCGAACCGGACCGCATAAGGAGGTGATCCCACAACCATGACAGATGAACACGAAGGCCGGGGAAAGTTCTCCGTCCCGCCCGAGGGACTGTCAGCACCGCCGGGGGATATCTATGTTGCGGCCACGGCGGTCAGAATTGACTGGAAACGCATTATCTTCATGCTTACCGGTGTGACGCTGTTCAGCATCCTCTATTTCATGCCAGCCCTGCCCGATGCCATCGATCCCAACGGCGAAGTGTTTTCGCTCAGTCGGGAAGGAAAAGCTGCTCTGGGGCTGTTCCTCCTGGCGGCAACCTGGTGGGTCTTCGAAGTAGTCCCGATCGGCGTGACATCGATCGTGATTGGTGTGGTACAGGTACTTTTCTTGATCCGTCCGGCCAAGGTTGCGTTTGGCGATTTCATGGATCCTTCGGTGTGGTTCATTATAGGTTCGGTCGTGATAGGCATGGCCTTCTCCCGCACCGGGCTCACCAAACGCATGGCCTATCGAATGCTCTTGCTGGTGGGGGAGAAGACCAGCATGATCTACCTGGGCGCATTCGTGATGACGGCCGCGCTCACGCTGATTATGGCTCACACGGCAGTGGCCGCGGCGGTCTATCCCTTGTTGATGGCCATTTATGCCCTCTATGACGATTCCAATAAACCGACCCGGTTTGGCAAGGGTCTCTTCATCGGGATGGCCTTCGTCGCCGGGGCTGGTTCCATCATCACGCTACTGGGCGCGGCTCGGGGTGCGGTGGCGATCGAGTTTTTCGCCAACATCGTCGGAAGAGAGATATCGTTCTTCGGCCTCACATACTATATGGCCCCCTTGGGAATCGTGATGACTTTTCTGCTGTGGGGTTTTCTCATGATCTATTACCGACCGGAGCAGAAGACCATTCCCGGTCTGCGGCGGCGCGTCGAGGCTCTCAATCGGGGACTGGGTTCGATGTCCCGGCCCGAAGCCCTGACGTTGGTGATCGTGTTCTCGGCTATCATCGTACTTAGCCTGCGATCGTTTGTCCCGGCGTTTGAGCCGCTTCACAAGAGCGCTGTGCTGCTGGTCACGACGATCATGTTTTTCGTCCTCAATATCCTGAACATTGACGACCTTGAGGCTATTCCCTGGAATATCATCCTCTTATTCGGTGGCGCGATGAGTATCGGCTTCTGCCTTTGGGATACCGGGGCGGCGAGTTGGATGGCCATATCATTCCTGACGTTGCTTGAGGGCTCGCACTGGTTGGTCTTTGTGATGGGTATCTCGATTTTCGTGCTGGTAATGACGAACCTGATTATGAACGTCGCGGCGATATCGATATCGCTCCCGGTTGCGCTGGTGATTGCGCCTTATGTGGGCGTGGCTCCGGAGGTCATTCTGTTTTCGGCGCTGGCCGTGGCGGGCATGCCGTTCTTGCTGCTGGTTGGGGCGGCACCAAATGCGATTGCCTACGAGAGCAGGCAATTCACATCGGGTGAGTTCCTGATGGCCGGGATCCCGGCTTCGGTGCTACTGATAATCGTACTGACTTTCTTTGTCTGGCTGATCTGGCCGATGATGGGTATGCCGGTCACGGTGCCAATACCGTAGAAGAGTTCACATAGTCACAGATAAGCCGGGTCGTGGGTCGTTCTCCTGGCGTTGTCCATAAACAACTTCAGAGATTGGACAACCCATTGACTTCGTGCGTCATCATGTTTAGATTGGGCCATAACAATATTGGCCCGAACGGCTTTATCGGTTGGGTACCTAATGGAGGTTCTGTGCGAAAGCTATACTGCCTATTTCCGTTGATCTGTGTCGCCATGATGCTGTCCCTCGCGTGCGACGACGATGCACCCACTACATATTCAACCGGAGTGCAGAACCAGTTCCCCAATACCATCGGTTTCCAATGGACCTATGAGGTTTCCGAACCAGGTTCTCCGGTCGATACAGTCACGGTACGAGTTATGTCGGCCGGAACCTCGCCGGAGGGTGAACCGGCCCGGGTCTGGTACGCCTCTTACCGCAATCGCATCGATACTGGGGGCGTTGCGATCATCGATACGATGTGGGTAGTCGAGAGTCAGGATAATGTCAAGGTCTTTCGCAGTCGCCCCCCGCGGGTTATGTCATTCGTGATGCCGTACGAGGTAAGTAATAGTTGGACCACACCGGGGTACTATGACACTACCACGGTCACCAATGCGGTCAGTCTGATCAGCTACCCGGGTGGCGTTCTTACCGGCGGCTACTTGCTGACCCGGGAGTGGTCCGAGCAAGGGGTTGGCAATGAGAACAGCTCCTTGATAGTTGTCCCTGATGTCGGTATCGTGTCGATGAGTCTGAATGCTGTCTCCGTTGTCACGCCGCGAGGGACAACTCTGGACAACTGGCGTTTGCTCTCGTTTGACCTTGACTAGCAGCCCTGGCCGAAATTCAAGCCGCTTCCGCCGGACCGTATATTTCGGTCGCTGACCGCTCTTGGCGACTATCATCGACACAATTGGGACAATTCCATAGGATCGCCCAACCGCAAATGGGGTCCTCCCCAACTCGCCCGGCCACCTCGTCCAAAACCGCTTGACAAGCCCTGGCGTCCCTTGTTTCTTAGCTGGATAGTTTGTTACTGTTTTCACAATCTCGCCCGGAATCTGTTTCGGCTGAGATCGTTGAAATCGATGGTAGCGTTGAGCTCGAACGAACTGCCAAGAGATATCGCTGCAAGAGCGCTTTGACAATAAGGAGATGAGCATGGCCCTGTTTGAACCGGTCGAAAGCCACATTTCCGCTGACACTCTGGTTGTCGGCGGGGGCATTGCCGGGATGACTGTCGCCATCGAGACCGCTGAAACCTACAAGCATGTGGTTCTTCTTGAAAAAGAGCCGAGCTTGGGCGGCCGCGTGGCGAAGATGTTTGAGTATTTCCCGAAGCTCTGTCCGCCCACCTGTGGGATCGAAATCAACCTGAAACGGATTCGAATGAACGAACATATCAGGGTCTTGACCCTGGCTGAAATCGAGTCTGTCAGCGGCAATCCTGGCGATTTTGAAGTCACGGTCACGCTTAAGCCGCGCTACGTCAATGAAAAATGCACCGGCTGTGGCGATTGTACCAAGGCCTGTGACATTGAGCGCGATGACGACCAGAATTACGGTTTGAGCAAGACCAAGGC
>CAZHDS010000199.1:0-5871 GCA_964531495.1 uncultured Ignavibacteriales bacterium | reverse complement strand
ATAACTCTGACGTTGAATTGGTAAGTCTGGAGACAGCGACCGTCCTCGGCAGCCATTCACGATTCCAGGACCGCTAATACGAATCGATCCGAAGGAGAAGATCACACACCGTGCGTGTACTAGGCTTCGAACTTGTTGAATTTGTCTTTGTACCCTTCGGTGAGCTGGTAGGGAATGAAGCCTTCGGTGCCGCTATCAGGCGACGGGGCGATAATGCCAAGATTCTCGGCAAAGTCAAACAGTTGTCTCAGGTCGGCGCGCGAACCAAGCTTGACCGAGGCCGGGCAATCTTCTCCGAAGGCCCATTTGTTGTCTCTCTTGCCAAGGGAGCCGATGTTCTTTTTGCATAGCGTATGCAGGAACTGTTGGAAGTTATCCTGGCTGTGCGGGAAATAATCCAGCTTAGGCTCCGGCAATGGAAATGGCGCTCCGAGAGCTATCTCGTAACGAAAACTCGCGCGGGTAACTGTATACATAGTAACCTCATCGGCAGATTCGGCCGAAATCTCACCCGTTCCTTGCAAAAAAATGCGAACCAGTATCTGCCAAAAACATACCGGTCTCAAAACTTCATGTCAAGTAAATGGCAGGGCAAGAAATCTCCCCAGGACGAATTCGGCGGACAAAACAGGTCGGGATTGGCCAGGAATGACTCATACCCGTTGCCAAAAAGGGGCGCATGTGCTATCGTCCCGACGGCATACTATATCGCTGGCAGGATACATCGTTCGCGCAGAGTGCGGACGACATAACAAGATTGACACCTGCTGCCGACTAGGCTGTTAGGAAGATATTTGGGGCACGACTCAGAATGGACCGCCCCAGCGAGACTGAATATGGAGGTAGTACATTGACTAGATCAGAGAGCTACAAAGGCACGATAGCAATATTGACGGGTGGCGGCGACGTTCCGGGACTCAATCCTGCTATCAGAGCTGTTACAATCAGGGCCTCTCGCGAGGGATATCGCGTCTTGGGAATTCGACGGGGCTGGCGCGGCACGATAGAGATCATCCGTGAACCTGATGCTGACAACAGCCAATATTGCCAGGTATTGACCGAGGAGATCGTCAACAAGGCTGGCCGTACTGGTGGCACCTTCCTTCATAGCTCTCGCACCCACCCGGGGCACGTGCCCAAGGACAGCGTTCCGGATCACCTTCAGGGCGAGTATAGTGCGGAGATGAATGATCTCACGCCCGAGGTTCTCAAAAATCTCGATTTCATGGGCATCGACTTCCTGATCCCGATTGGTGGCGACGACACTCTTAGCTATGGCGTCCGCCTGTCCAAGGAGGGAGTCAAGGTCATTGGGATTCCGAAGACCATGGACAATGATGTTTACGGCACCGACTATTGCATAGGTTTTTCAACCTGTGTCACCCGCACTATCCACATGACCAATAGCCTGCGCACTTCGGCCGGCTCGCATGAACGAATCCTGGTCCTGGAAGTTTTTGGACGATATGCAGGCTTCACTGCCATGCTTCCCACTATGGCAGGAGCGGCCAACCGGTGCGTCATACCGGAGCACAAATTCAACATGGAGCGTCTGACCGAGCTTTTGGTTCAGGATCGTCATGACAACCCCAGTCTGTACTCGGTCGTCTTGGTTTCCGAGGGAGCTATGTTCGATGGTGGTGAGATGACTTTCCAGGATTCTACCAGGGATGCCTATGGTCATGCCAAACTGGGTGGTATCGGCGATCTGGTGGCGGCAGAATTGAAGCTGCTAACGCCAAAATTCAATAACGGCAAGCCGATCGGCACGATCACCCAGAAGCTCGGCTACTTGGTACGCGGGGGGGATCCCGATGCTATCGATTCGATAGTCCCGATGGCTTACGGCAATCTGGCTCTGGACTTACTTCTCAAGGGTATTCATGGGCGGCTGGTGGTACTCAAAAACGGTCGTTATGACAATGTTCCGATCGATGTCGTCACCAGTGCCAAGAAGTTCGTCAATATCGAAAAGCACTACAACTTTGACCGCCTGCGTCCGCACTACAAGAGTTTCGAAATGCAACCCTGGTTCATCATGGCCAGCGACTGATCACGACGGACATCCCCATGCTTATTCAAGCGACGGTCATTTGGCCGTCGCTTTTTTCTTTCTGTCATCGCTGGTGAGCGCTCAAAATTGGTTGATGATGACCCTGCGCCAACCTATCTTGCAGAATGAAACTTCCCCAAATCGATGGCGCTCAGATTTCCTTGCGATCATTCCGCCCGGTGGATAGACCGTACATACAGGAGTATCTCGGTGACGGCAAGGTCAGTCGCTATTTGCCAAAGGTTCCCCATCCCTATTCTGAAGCAGATGCCCGCGCCTGGCTGAATGTGGCCCGTCGCGAAGCGCGCAAAGATTTGGGATACCATTTTGCGATCCAGCATCGCCAGCACCAGCACCTGATCGGTGGTATCGGCCTCAGGAGTATCAACCGTACCGATCGCAACGCCGAGGTCGGCTACTGGCTGGCCCGACCGTACTGGCGCACCGGATGCTCAAGTGAGGCCCTGCGGATGATTCTGCGGTTTGCCTTCTCTGACCAGAAGCTGCACCGAGTTTATGCCGTCGTGCTGTCCTCGAATGTTGCCTCGGTTGGCCTGCTGGAGACGGTTGGTTTTGTGCGTGAGAGTGTCATGCGCGAGGCGTGCCGGATGAATCGCCGGTGGCAGGATGTCTATGCCTACGGCATCCTCGACCGGGAGTTTGGCTTATGAGGCCGTTCTTTTTGGTCTATCGTGATCTTCAGCACCAATGATTCTCTAGTCATCACTCATCGTGGCCGACTTTGGATCGACTTGAGCAATCAGGTCGATCAGGTCCTGAAGGCCCGAGATCTCACTGGCATCGAGTTCAATCGCCCCCCGGCGCACGAAAGCGTCAGACCCGCCTGGCGGCAGCGCCGAATCGGAATCTCTGAGAACCAGGAGCGGCAGATTGTGGTGGAGCACTAACTTGCCCATTTCGTGCGTACCGCCGCTGATCCCAGGTTGGGCGAGTACTATCATGTCGGCCAACCCCGCCATGGTCAGGTTTCGCTGCATGGCACCACGGATTGACCACGCGGCGGTCGGCAAGAACTCCGACAAGACAACGTAGTTATCCGACGACATCAGCCGGGCAATGTCATGATTGGGTCGAAAGTTAAGGATCCCTTCGGCCAGAACAATCGTCGTGGCACCGCCTGCCTCGAGGGCGGCGGCGTGGGCGGTCAAGTCGGCCCCGGGAGCGAAACCACTGATTATATTCACTCCGTCGCGGGCCAGTACCGAGGCCAGATCCGAGACTGCCTGCAGGACCGAATCAGTCGCCTGGCGCGAGCCACTGAAGGTCACCGCTGGTCCCTCCAGAATCTCGGGACTGCCCTGAGCAAATAGCACGGGCGGAGCCTTGTCGCCCAGAACCTCGGTCAGTCGTTCGGGATATTGGTCGGCGTGGACCGGGACCATGCTGATCTGGTGTTCCTGCAAAAGCTCTACAATCTCTGCGGCGCGATCTTGCATGTCGGGCAGAGCTTCCGCGATTCCGGGCCGAAGATCATACTGTTCTGCCAGTTCTTCTGGGGTCAGGTCGATAGCATCACCGATGTCGAGGCCAAGTTCCTTAGCTCTCTCAAGTATCCGTGCCAGAGTTCTCGCCCCCAGACCCGGGGTCAACAACATCTGCACCACCGCCTGAACCTGGCTCATAGGTTGTCGGTGTCCCGAATTGACTTCACGCAAGCCAGGCCAAACACGGCGGCGGCACCTTGTTGCTTGAGATACCGTGCCATCGACCACATGGTGACGCCTGATTGATAAAGATCGTCGATTACCAGAATTGTCCTTCCCTCAACCGGACCTGACAGCGTGACCTTCTCCGTCTTGACCAAGTCATCCCAACAGGCCAGTTTCTGCTCCAGCGATAGTTCTTTCAGGCCCGGCTTGCGACATGTGAGACGGGCCTCCAACAGCTCGAACGAACTGCGGTTCTTCTGAGTTTGGTCTTCAGTGATCGCCATGGCTTCTGCCAAAGCCCGAGGCAAACGGAAGGGTGTGTGAGTGTGTTGCGGTACGCCCATCAAACACACCGCTGGCCCCGACGCCTCAATCGGCAGCCACCTGGATGCTGAAACCAGATGACGGGCCAGTATTTGAGTAGCGTCCAGCGATTGTTGCCATTTGGCACGAAACTCCAATTGTCCAAGCGGCGTGCGGTGCTCCCGATCCAGAAAGTTGTAATCAAGGGCTATGGCGAGAGTCAACTCAGCGTCAAAGGCCTGATGGATGAACTCATTCGGTCCAAGCACGACGGCACGGCTGAAAAAGTCCAAAAACTCCTCGACTCGCGATTCTTCGAGCGGAGTCAATGACTCCAGACAAGACGTGCTGGTGTCGTCCGCCTGCTCTCGCCGCCACTTCACTCCTGCGACCGACGGTATGTCGCCCAGAAGACGAACAAACAGTCGAGCAAAGAAGGAGGGGAGAGCAAGTATCTTACAGCCACTCGAACCCGGCTCCCACCGGTAGCGATGAAGTCGGTTGGCTACGCCGGGGGGACGACCAAGGTCGTTCAGTTCCTCCACAATCAGCCACTCCTGTAGATATCCGGGACCTGCCTCGGTTCTTACTCGCTACATAGATGGTTGATAGTAGTGTGTCAATCTCTTTGTCCTCACCGACTATACCCTCGGTAGACCGGCTGGTGGTCAGTCCTATGACAGGACCGGATCAGGCCCTTCACGGTCAGTATGGCCTTGTCTCCACGCCTTGTGGTCAATTGAATCAACGAATATTTGCAGACGTGGTGACAAGAAGTCCAAAGATTGCATGCCTATGCAAGTTGATGCCAATCCGCTGGCGGCGGCTTGAGGCTCGCTGGCGTCGATCTATCCTGTTGATAGATAATTATTTAATGTCAAAGTCTGGGAGTTCGGCAGGCTTCCTTTGCGGTCGGCACAACTCCTGCTATTACCATCAGCAGATGATAACCAACCAAGGAGAATGCATGTTAGACGGCAAGTTCAAAAGAGGTTTTTCGCAGGAACGACTAAGCGCCCGGCCTGAACCCAGGGCCCGCAAGGACGAGCGCGGCTTCTACTTGATGTCGCTATCAGAGAATACGAAAGTCTATTTTGACGACTTCTACGGTTTTCTGGAACGGGCATACGATCGAGCCAGAAATGAACGTATGTTGCTTGATGACAAGATCTCCGCCTGCTCCCCGGATTCTCTCGAGAGTTTGAGCTATTTCAGGGCCCGCGGCGTTGTCATTGACCTGGTTATGAAGACAGTCATTCGTTTCTATACCGATGGCGCTAATCTGGGCGTAGTAATGAGCCCCTGGTGC
Organism: uncultured Ignavibacteriales bacterium; assembly: GCA_964531495.1. GTDB lineage: Bacteria > Zixibacteria > MSB-5A5 > GN15 > FEB-12 > DAOSXA01. The sequence goes on along the minus strand of CAZHDS010000199.1, from coordinate 536 downwards.
TTTGGAACTGTGGTCCTTGAGAAGATCGAGGTATACCGCGACCGGATCGCCAAAGGTGATGTCAACGACCCCAACATCCCGGACTACCCTTATTACGTAATTCGTTACCTGAATGAGATTTACAAGGCCGTCCTGCTGGAGCTATTTGATTTTCCGCAACAGGCCTTTCAGATGCGCTGGCAGTATTCGGAACTGCTCAAGAAGTACTCCAAGATCCTGACCAATATCACCGGTCAGTTGAACTCTGTGCTTGGGATGATCCGAAACTACAGCTCCTGATAAAAAAACTCTCGTCCTGACTCCCTCCTATGGTTCCCCTCGGCTTGCCGGCCGAGGGGTTTTTCTTGTTTCAAAAATCCGCCCGATTGGCCGATAAAGGAAGTATGCATCTTCTAGTTGCCCAGATAGGGGTCTGCCTGTGAGTCCTCAAGAGACAAAGGCAGCTTCGGCTGCCAAGGTTGAGCCTGAAGTCACCGAAGAGACCAGATACTCGCGATTCATCTCGACTGCATTCGCGTGGACTCAATCCTCGACTT
>CAZHDS010000198.1:0-5987 GCA_964531495.1 uncultured Ignavibacteriales bacterium | reverse complement strand
ACGTGCCCAAGAAATCCGGCACCGGCCAGGTTAACGCCGTAGTTCAGATTCTGGACAAAGACCGCTACGTCTGGATAGACAGCACCTGCCTCAATTCCTTCGCGAACAACGAGCACAGTCTCTCGGAGGCGCGTCGCACGGAGTTCCTGGATGGTCTTTCGAAGAACATGGACGACTTCCGGGCTGATCTGATGGTTTTGGATTCGACCCTGCGTGAGCAGCAACTCACGAGCTACTCAGTCCTGCTGCGCTGTCCCGGCAACCTGCCCTACGCTGTGGTGAGCAGCATGGTACAGACCCTTGATGAGGTGGAACTCAATCAGAATCAGTACCAACTTCAACTGGCGGTGTTGGGCGGCGCGTACTCGTCGCTCTCAATATCACAAGGCATTACTGAGGGACGAACCTATGTTCTTCTCGACTTCTAGCATGGAGCTGATTCGCAATGCCGCATAACAACAAACGATGGGCAAGATGGATCATGGGGCTGGTGGTACTGGCCCTCGTAGTCTATATCTTGAATTACGATCCTGGCACCGAGGCCATGGGCGTCACCGATATCCAGGGCTGCAATCGTATTACGACCGACTATGTGACACTTGAGGGGGTCTATATTTTCGGCCCCGAAAAGAGATTCCAGTTGATTGCCGGTGATGCCGTCGACTGGGTGGCGCTGCAGAGTTTCGCGGCCCAAAGCCCGGGTGCGTCGGTAGACCCAGTGATAGAGTTGGAACTCGAGTGCACGGGATCCAGGTGCTTTCCAGCTCGCCGACCCAGGGCGCTAATGAGCACGGCGTCGCCTCAAGCAATGCAGCATATAATAGAGAAGCTCTACACGTGGCGCTTCAGTCCATACCGAAAAGGTCGAATTCGCTACTGTTTCGACGTAACCGGACATAGGCTGACAGTTGATACGCTGCTACTAGAGCCCACCGACTTGCAGGACGCCCACCTAATCCCTATGGGAAAGGTATCGAAAGTACAGTCCCTGAACGACCGGTATGTTCGTATCGGAAGACTGTTCAACTAGCCTTGGGAGACCGAATATGACTCACTCACGGTTGTTCAGCATCACAATCCTATGTGCCTTTGGCATCTCTCTGGGCACGGCTTCGGCTCAGATCACTGCCAACGAGGCTGCGGAGGAACTCGACAGCTTGCAAGACGTCTATGTGTCCGGCGTGGCTGACGACAGTGCGGCCTCCCACTTCAGTAGACTCGCCGGGAAATTCGATACTCTCGAGGCACGGATCGAATCGGCCGGGTTGAGGCAAAGTCTGATCGACATTTTCGATCGGTCGCGCTATCAACGAGCCTGGTGCTATTTTCGCGTTGGTGAAGCCGCCGGCAACGCGGACTCACTCAACAGGTCCCGGATTCTGTTCGACGAGATCCGTCTCGAAGCTGCGGATGTCGAGGCCGTCAGTTACAGCACTTACATGCAGGCTGAATGCGAGTTCTGGCAAGGTCTTCTGAGCAAATGGGAAGTAATGAGCGAACCGCCCTTGTCCGCAGCAAACTTGCAGAGGGCTCTCGATTTCCTTGACAATTCGGCGATCCAATTCGAAACCGCCGCCCTGGATGATCAGGCACCCGAAAGGCTCCGTTACGCCGCAAATCTTCGGCTGGGCGACATCAACTACGAGCGAGCAAAGATCTTCCAGTCTCTCGAAGATACCATTCAGACTCTGGAGTCATTTGCTTCCTGCAGATATCTTGGCCGGGATGTTGTTCCCGATGCCACCTCCGGCACTGCCCGTCGAATCAAGGACTACTCAGACGCCATGCGCTGCCTGTGGCAGATGTTCAGCGACGTAGGTCCCGTTGATTGTGAGCCAACCTCGGCAACCTCGCACGTATACGATATTGCCGGCGAAAGCATCTTCCGATCCGCCAACATCTCCCACTACCTTGCCTTGGCTGACACTCTGTTGTGGTCGACCACCGATTCCCTTTACGGATTGGCCGCCAGCAAGGACGGGGTCAGCGAAGGGTTCTACTGGAAGGGCCTGGTACGGTCACTCGAAGGAGAGACGGACTCCGATTCTCTTTTCAAGCTATTCGTCCGTCAAGAACCGGGCAGCAATAACTCACGGATGAAATCCCTTCGCGACGACGCCCAACGCCGAATAGACCTTGAGAACAATACGATCAGCGCCGACAATGCGAGTGACTTCCTTCGCCCCGGTACGAGCAAGTACTTGGTCGATCAAGCCATCGCCAATGCCAAGTACCTGATTCGCCGCGCCGCTTCCAGAATCAAATACTCCGGCAAAAGACCATATCTCAACAAGGCCAAGGCGTTCCTCGACTTTTCTGCCAAGCTGGTCAATGATCCGAACTTCCTTGATTCTGATCTGAAGAACCAGGAAGTCACCTTCTACCGCCAGATTGTCCGTTTCATGGCGATTCCGAGATTCACAGACCATCTACAAAGGGCCAAGGAATTTGATGCCGTGGCGAAAAACCTCGAGAGTGTCGGCCATGACTTCGAGCTTGAGGCCCGCTACGTTCGCGCTATAAGCCTATTCGAGGCCTGGAACAGATATCAAGCCATGCCCGATGGGCAGGAGTGGGCCGAAATCCAATTGAGCCAGGCACGCACTATTTTCGAGGATCTCATCCGCACCCACCGCAGTGTCAGAGCGCTGTATCGGTTGGCTGAAATATATCGTCTGAAGGATGAAGACTCCCTGGCTGCCGCCACTTGTTACAATACGGTAATAGAGACGACTCAGGACTGCTCGGACCTATCTTTCTTCATAAACGACTGCAAAGCGGCCATGATGATGATGCCCGTGGACGGGGGCGCGACCACTCAGTTGGCTGGCTTGAACTACGGCCAGGTTCACTGCCCAGACTACCTTGTGCCCGGAGAAAACGTCTATTGGGAAGGCCTCTCAGACAACAATGGAGCCAGGGCCGTCTTCGCCGAAGAGAGTCGCCAGCTACTGGCGCAGTTCGCCCTGCCGAGGAAGAACCTCTACCCTACCGACAGGCACTACTCGAGATCCGTACTATTGGATGATTGCTTCGGTCATGCGGCTGGCAAGGAGTCATTTACGGCTCAGGTCGAGGACGTTCTGCGACTGAATCCGGTCTGGGACCTTGAGATTTTGGTGCTCAGAGAAGATGGGTCAAGGGCTGTCGAAGATCCGATGATTCGTGTTACCGTCAACGACAAAAGCATAGACGCCGCAACATTGACCGACAGCCGATTCGTCATGACAGATATCCCCTTGGGCGAGAATGTACGGACCGTCTTCACCCACCACGACACCACCGGCTACTACCCCGAGGTCAAGGACTATCTTAGTCAAGACCTGAGAGGCTGGCGAGTCATCGACACCGTCGTTCTGGCCGCGACCACAGGTTGTTATAGCTTGCTCGAAACCTCCAGCGCCGACGATGTGAAGCATATCTACCGCCAGACTGACAACAATGTGATCGTGCACGACGCCGACGACCTCCCTTCAGGATATCACCTCGATGACTTCCAGCACGACGTACGCCTGAGAGATATGGTGGCAACCGATACGGACGGTGATTTGAGGATACTGTGGGCGCATTCCGACAGCGGCGTATTTGCCTCCTCATTGGACTCCAACCAGCGCTTGCAACTTGGCCAAACGCACTCACACCTGACCAGTCCGGAGGGTATCGCAGTCGATGCGAACGGATTCATATACGTGGCCGACTATGGCCAGGATCAAGTGGTCATATTCGACGTCGATGGTCAGAAAGTCAGAACGATCGGCACTACCGGACACAATACGACCGGGCGCTCGCTCGCGCAGGGACACCTCGCGCTGCCCACGAGAGTCCTTGTCGAGACGGATCGAGAAGGACTGGCTTTCAATGGCACTACGGTCCACCGCGCCGATCACATCCTCGTGGCCGATCACTATGGCCTGCATCGATTCGATATGCTGGGATACTACTTCGGAAGCCCTCTTGCAGTCGGAAACGCCTGGCCGATGGCTGGGGACCTTTACGGGTTCGATCTCATTGGCTACGGCAGAAACAGCCTGCTGGTTGTCGCCGATCGTCAGGACGGCAGACTCGTGAGTTTCGTGCCATCAAAGAGGTAACATCAAGAAACCGGTCTTCTGACGAGCCCATCTACTTGCCCGGGCCACAATTCTATGGGGACCGCCCGACAGATTTCAATCGGGGACGACAAAACACGTTCCGCATCTGGGAAGTCAAGAATTCGACGGGCGTGCTTTGGTCTTTCGGATCGGTCTTCGACGCAAGAATCGCTCCCCTAATCCAAGTGCTTCACACTCAACGAACTTTTCGGAGTGCGGGTACTGATGAGAGATAGTTTCGTTTTTTGATCCGGAGTTCGGCAGCAGCATCCGCGCGCCCAGCCTCGGCGATCTTGGCGTTGTACGTGGCCTCCTACTCATCGCGGATGCGCAAGAAGTCACTCAAGAGCTTGCCGACCAAACGTGGCACCAGGAGCGGTTCGCCGCGTTCCCGCGATCAACTGGCCATCCGATCTGAAAGAGACCTCCACACCGGGCGGAGAGTCGACATCACTGAGCTCCACCCTGCCGAAGTGATCACGATAGAACTGTTGAGAGAGAGGCCACGCTATCTCATTATGGATAGCCGGGATGCGAAACTGCCAGAAGAACGAGTTTTGATGGAGTCGGTGCGAGTTGTGGGCGTTCTGGTACGAGTTTTGGATGGGATGGTACGAATTATGGGCTGTCAGATACGAGTTGTGAGGAAATCAGTACGAGCTATCGCTCGCGAACGGTGGCGGTCATCTGACCTTCGTAGGGTCGTGCCTTATCGCTCGGAGTCCAATCCACCCACACGTCGGACTCAGAGTTCCTCACGAAGGCACAGCGGAATGGGCAACGCACGCTTATCCGATCGCCATTCTTGTCGGTAGCCGGATAGCAGGTGCTCTGAGACATAGCCCGCTGAACCTCCTCGGCGAATCCCAGATTGGGATGGGACTCGCTAGTGAGATAGAACGAAATCAGACCGTACGAATGAAGCGTGACGAATCCTTCGACTACTACAGTGTCCCACAGGAAGAGGGCATCTCGCGGCCAAGCTGGACTGAGCAACCGGGCGTGGGGTGGGGTGCCGTGCGGCCGTACATCAACACCTGTCGCGCCGATTCCGCCTGGATAACCCCAGTGTCTTTGATTCAAGAGGGCCGATTTCCACAGAGGATCCAATTCGGGCAAACCCCAACCGCCATCCCCGCCAAGTGACATGAGATTACTGCCCAGGACAGGCGGCGCTGGAGTACTATCGGAAATCAGTCCGAGTGAGATCATAGAGTGACCCAGAGGACTGTTGACAGACGGCTGGTCGGCCGGTCTTTCGCGCAAGACTCTGAACTTGCCGATGAAGCCAGACGGTGAGCCGGGCGGCAACATCGGGCCGGTGCTACCGGCCGAGCCCGGTGTTCCGCGATCAGCGCGACCTCCACCACCCTCCGCTGTGGAACGCTCGGTCTGCCCATGTGCTGGTCCGACTTCCGGCTGCAGGTAGGACCAACCGAAGCTCAACAGCACGGCACTGAGAGCTACCAGATGAAGGGCTCGATATCGGGCACTATCTTGGCCTGCCTTCTGAAAGTGCAGGCTTTCAATAACGCCTCGAACCTCGTATATGCGATTCTGTTGCGAATTCACGTCGTTTCCTCGCATGGAAGAATCGATCCAAAACTGGACGGGTCAGCCAATCGGACACCTCTTCGTCAAGCAGGTGTTCCAGATGTTAAAAAAGCAACTTCCGTGCCGGAATGCGAGTTGAATGCGACGCGAAAACCTAAGTCCTTGTCACTACGATGCGAAGGAATTGGGGGATGCGATACGATGTCGGATGCGTGACTCGCTTGCCCGTCTCAGATCATACGAAGCCGCCAGAAATACGAATTTTGGCCTGTTTTGGGTGAATCGGTACGAATTACGGGCCGAAGCCACGATTGCGGCCGTGGAGCCGGCGCTCTGCACGTT
>CAZHDS010000197.1:0-6029 GCA_964531495.1 uncultured Ignavibacteriales bacterium | reverse complement strand
GTTGATCGCAAACAACAATGCCATCAACTGGCATCCGGATGAAATCCGATCGGGCCGGATGCTCAACTGGCTGGAGAACAACGTCGATTGGGCCCTGTCCCGCGAGCGGTTCTGGGGTACGCCGATCCCGATCTGGGTCTGTGATGATCCCAAGTGCGGCCACCAGTGTGCGGTCGGTTCCATCGCCGAGTTGAAAGAAAAGGGCCTCAACGTCCCTGACGAAATCGATCTCCACAAGCCGATGATGGACGATGTCAAACTGAAGTGCGACAAGTGCGACGGCTCGATGACCCGTATTCCGGAAGTGCTTGATGTCTGGTTTGATTCCGGCTCTATGCCTTACGCCCAGTGGCACTATCCGTTTGAGAACAAAGAGGAATTCGAGGCCAAGTACCCTGCCGATTTCATCTCGGAGGGTGTCGATCAGACCCGTGGTTGGTTCTATTCGCTCTTAACAATCTCGACGCTGCTTTTCGATAAGCCGCCTTTTAGGAATGTCATTGTCCAGGAGATGATCCAGGACAAGAATGGCAAGAAGATGTCAAAATCCCGGGGCAACGCGGTCGATCCGTTCGAAACGGTGGAGAAATTCGGCTCTGACCCCACCCGTTGGTACCTGATTTCGACTTCCAATCCATGGCTAACGACCAAATTCGATGAGGCTGGCCTGGCCGAAGTAGTGCGCAAGTATTTTGATACGCTGCGCAATACTTATTCGTTTTTTGCGCTCTATGCCAACATTGATGACCTGGTCGATAGTGCCCGGGCAGCGAATTTATCAATCGAGAAGCACCTGGCGAAGGCCGCTGGTGAGCCGGAAGTCTTTGATCGGTGGATTGTCTCGCGGTACAACAGCCTCGTTGCCGATGTAACCCGTGATCTGGATGGTTACAACATTACACCACCCCTGCGGGCGATCCAGCACTTCGTGATCGAGGATCTGTCAAACTGGTATGTGCGTAACAACCGCCGGCGTTTCTGGGCCAAAGGTGACGATCCGTCCAAGATGCGCGCTTATCTGACCCTGCATCGTATCCTGAGTGGTATTTGCCGCCTGACGGCACCCGCGACACCGATAGTAAGTGAATTGTTCTACCGGGCTCTGGTCGCCGCCGATGGCAACGAGGCCGTATCGGTACACCTGGAGTCGTATCCCAAAAGCGATAGCACACTGATTGATACTGAGCTGGAAGAGACTATGGCGATGGTTGAGCGGATTGTTTCGCTTGGTCGCGCAGCTCGTTCCCGCAAAAACCTCAAGGTTCGTCAACCCCTTTCACAATTGCTCGTGGCGCTGCCTCAGGGGATTGGCTTTGACCGTATCGAGGCTTATTTACCGATCATTCTGGGCGAGCTAAACGTCAAGGAAGTGATCGGTGTAGAGAGCCTTGATGAGCACGTCACCTATTCGGCCAAGCTCAATTTCAAGACTGCCGGGCCAAAACTGGGCGCCCGGGTCAAAACAGCTGCCGCGCTGCTAGCTGATGTGCCCTCGGAGTGCATAGCCCAGTTGGCCAAGACTGGAGAATTGAAACTCGACATCGAGGGCGACGAGGTCCTTCTTACGGAAGAAGAAGTCCTGATAGCGCGAGACGAGAAAGAGAATTTCGCGGTCGAGAACGAGGGCTCAGTGACGGTGGCATTGGTGACCGAACTGAACGATGATCTTGTCGACGAAGGCTTCGCGCGCGAGTTGGTCAACAAGATCCAGAACATGCGAAAAACCGGTGGCCTGGAAGTGACCGATCGCATCACTGTTCGTATGACGACCACCGAGACTGTGCAGAAGGCGGCCAAGCGGCATGACGACTTCATCCGCCGTGAGACCCTGGCCGATCAAATAGAGATTGTTGGTGACGATATTGATAATGCCAAGGAATGGAGTATCAACGGTGAGATGACCCATATCGCCGTTGCGAAAGTACAACCATTGGCGGAGTGAACCATGCGAACGCGTGAGTTGGAGCGCTTCAGGAAGCTGCTGCTCAAGAAGAAGAAGGAGATGCTTGAGGAAATGGGCTTGGTGATCAATAGTACCTTCGCCACCACCCTCAAGGAATCCACCGGCGAGCTATCCTCACATACCTACCACATGGCTGACCAGGCCACTGACGCTATGGAGCGCGAAATGCGCTTCGCGAGCGCATCCAAGTCCGGGCGTCTGGTTTACCATCTGGATGAGGCCCTGCGCCGGATCAGCGATGGTACCTATGGTATCTGCGGCGGATGTGGCAAACAGATCAACCTTGAGCGACTGAAAGCTGTCCCGCATGCAAGTTTTTGCATCGAGTGTAAAGAACGTCAAGAGGTGAAAAAAACTGAACGCAAGTAGAACGGCAAATCTCATCTGGGCTGGCACAATAATTCTCGTCGTCGTAGCCCTTGATCAGGTCACTAAACTGTGGGCGGTGGCAGCCCTGACGGGCCATGAGTCTATCGAAGTCATAGGACAGTTCTTCATGTTAACCCTGGTTTATAATCAGGGCGGAGCACTGGGAACTAACCTGGGTTCCTCGACCTACTACCTTGTCGCCTCGTCAATCATCCTCCTGTCGGTGCTTTATTACATCTATCGCCACATACACCAGCGCGGACTCGCTCTGACCCTGGCTTTCATCGCCGGCGGAGCGATAGGCAATCTTATCGACCGCTTTCGCATGGGGCAAGTGATTGACTTCATCGATGTTGACTTTTTCGATATCAATCTCTTCGGCTATCATCTGGAGCGCTGGTACGCTTTCAACATCGCCGACGCAGCGATCACTTGTGCTATCGTTTGGCTGCTAATCAATATGTTTTTTGGCAACTCGTTCGCCTCTGAAGCAGAGCCAACTCCCGCGACCGAAATGCCAGTAGAATCAACCGAATCTGGATGATGCCTGCCGAACTTGGCAGCAAGTTGGCCTTGCGCCAGCATTGCGAGCGCCTGCCCACCCAGCCTTGATTGTTCGAATAATCCTGCGTCTGCTGAAGAAAGGGACCATGTCCCTATTTGGGATCGAAAAGCATCGTACCGTGTGATCCTTGGACTTCCCAACTCAAGGCCAGCTGACCGTTGAGAAGACCGTATCTGGTGACTCCTGAAAGAAGCACCAGGAAATACTTCTCACGTGCCTCGGTTCCGCAGGGTTTCTTCGTTGATGTTGCTCGATCAACCTCCACCACACCTGGGCTCGACTCACTGAATTCAATTGAGTATGTGTCGCAAAGGGTGGAAACTGTGAACCGTTGTGCGGCGATGGCTAGTGTTATGCCGTAGTCCCCGGGCAGAACGGGTTTGCTATCATCGTGATTGACCAGGCGGAATTCCCGGTCATCCAGTTTGGACAACGACAGTGTCCCCGCTGAGGAATACGGATTCCCGATCTCCGCAAGACTGTCCGCTTCCAAGCGCCAGCGACGCGTCGTCATTTGGGTCGGGCAACAGGCAGCATCATCGGGGCCGTGCTCGACCAGGTCCAGCACGACCTGCTGGTCGCGAATACTAACATCCCATACCTGGACCCGGTCACCGATGAGGATCGTGGTGACATTGACCATCTCGCGATCTTGCTTGCGAAGCACAGCCAAATACACAAACGAGCCCGAGCCCCCGGAATTTTCCGTCAGCAGCACCGCTGCTTCCGCCTCGGGGGTCTCATCCAAAGCACCCATAGTTGTCAATCGATCAGCCAGATGAACTCGCGGTCGCGAAGCACTTCCTTCGACAAACGGTTCTTCCTGGAACGTTCCGTCTTGCAGCTGAATCGGGTACTCATAGATGCCGCCATAAGTGGCGTTGGCGATGCTAGCGCGGACTGGATCCTCAGCGTCAGGTGTCAGGTTTCTGACTGTTGAACATCCGATCAGCAGAGTTACGAGAACTATCAGCGGGATCAGTTTCTTCACGTAGTTCCTTCTAAGGATGGTGGCGCTCACTGATTATACATGCACCAGCTTGACGTGACAGCAACTACAATCCCATAGCCTGAAAGAGGGACTATGTCCCCTAGGATGCGCCTGAGGTCCTGACAACGGCTGGGATAGTGCGCGCGATGATCTTGGCGTCGAGCCAGAGTGACCAATTGTCAATATACTCCAGATCGAGCTTCATCCAGTTTTCGAAGTCGATATCATTGCGGCCGCTCACTTGCCACAGGCAGGTCACGCCCGGTCTGACCGAGAGTTTGCGATGCTGCCAGGGTTGGTAGTTGATGACTTCCTTGGGTAGTGGTGGCCGCGGACCGACCAATGACATCTGGCCGATCAACACATTGAAGAACTGCGGCAACTCATCGATCGATGTCCGGCGCAGGAGTCTGCCGGCTCGGGTAACGCGAGGATCGTTCTTCATCTTGAAGACCGGGCCTGACATTTCGTTTTGGCTTTGCAGCTGAGATTTCTTGTCTTCGGCGTCGGAGCACATAGTCCGGAATTTGACGATTCGGAATGGTTTGCCGTTGAGGCCGCTGCGTATTTGAGTGAAGAACACCGGACCCCTGCTATCCAACTTTATCCAGAGAGCGGCCGCGAGCATTATCGGGCCGGTCAGAATAATCCCTAGGAGGGCGCCGATTCGGTCGATGGCGTGCTTGGCCAGTAATGAGAGTTGGTTTTCGGGTACGGCGCGGTAGATCAGGGTCGGAACGCCATTGACATGGCCATGACGGACACGAGCGATGCGCGGCCGGAAGATATCGGACATGAGGCAGATGGTGACGCCCATTTGCTCAGCCAGTTCAAAGACTTGTTTGGTAAGCGGCAGATCCTCGGATTCGACCGCAATAATCAGGGCGTCGACCTGGCAAGAGGCGATAATCTTGGGCAGTTCGTCCGGATGGCCCAGCAGTGGTGCATCGCGATAGCGCCACAGCTCGTCCCGGTGATAGTCCAGAAATCCAATCAGGAAGGTTTCCAACTCGGGTGCATTGAGGATCCTGTCAGCGGCCTCGCAGGCTTGCCGCCCAGTTCCTATAATGACTGCTTGCTGCTGAGGGGCGTTCCGACTCATACGGCGTAAGTCAGCCGCATTGACCGATATCAGCCAGCGAACCGCCACAAACCAGGTCATCTGGAATAGCAGATTGATGCCAATATACGTTACGGCCGCTTCGCGCGTTATCGGCCAGGCCATGGCATAGATGATCGCCACCAGAATGGCCCCGACCATCGACTCATCGACTAGAACGCGCCAGGCCCTTTTGGGAATCGAACGGCGGTCAAGTACCGGCAAAGGTCCCCGGGTGACCCGGGCCATGAGGCGTATTACGGCTACGGCCAGAACCATCGGCCAGCCAAGCTCAAGAACTTCGCCATGGACGCCCATGGCCAACCACAGGGCCAGAATGGACAGAACGGTCGAGCCCGTTTGCCCCGAAAGCGTCAGGAATAGTCTCCGCGTGCGATCTTTCATCGGTTTGGTTCCCCTCCAGTGTGGTCGCAAATATCACCGTAGTCCCCACGACCACGATTTTCGACCGTCGTCCCGTACTTGGTTAGTCCGACTCCCCGAACTAGCTGTCTGAATTGGTCTAGGGGTAGCCCCTTTGCATTAGGGGTACTGTCGGCCTGAACGGGCGATACTTTAGGAGGCTGTCGTCTCGAGATCGGCGAGGATATATTTTCGGTTGTCTGCTGCACCATGAATCCGCTTAGCTGGCTCTCGTATTAGACCGTTGTGAGCGTCTTTTCAGGCCTGCGGTCCTCCGTCGATCTAGCCTTGGACGTTGCTCTACGCTTGGCTGCGCCTTGCGATAGCTTGACTTTCCGAGCATCCAGGCGAGGCATCTTCAGCGACTCGGCTGGCATGCTGCGGAAGGCTTTCAGCATACGATCGTTTTGCAGCCGTGAGCGCACTTCGTACCGCAGATAATGTTTCAGCTGAGGATAGCCATCGAGGTTGGCGATTTGTATCTGAGCGGTCGCCAGGGCATTGCCCACCACAACTGGGTCGGCTACTCTGATCAACACGAAGCTGGTCGGACAAATTCGGCTTTGAACACCAAGGCGATTGAGTTCCTGGGCGATCCGCAGAGCCTCGTCCTGGACTT
>CAZHDS010000196.1:0-6096 GCA_964531495.1 uncultured Ignavibacteriales bacterium | reverse complement strand
CCGCAGCATGCTCAGGAAAGCTTGGCCGTAGTGACACTCGTTGGCGAACAGATCATAGCCGAGGTCGGAAAAAGCAGCCTCAGCTTTGGCGTAGAGATCGCAGGCAGCGTCCATTTCGAATAACTGAACAAGGGTGTTGGCATAGTTGTATCGACAAAGAGCCAAGGTCAGCTTTTCATCCGTCTTCTCGAAGAGGCGCGCGGCGCGTTCGTATTCACGGCGGGCTTCGATGTGGCAATCCTGACGATGAAGCAAGTTCGCCAGGTTGACCCTGGTTTTGGCCGTTTCATCAGGTCTCCCGGCCCGTCCAAAAGTCGCCACGCCCAAACGGGCTCGCCGCCGTGCTTCTTTGTAGTCACCCAGATACATGTAGATATCGATGAGAACGCGATCGACTCGGCCCCGCCACAACGGGTCACGGACAAGCAATGCTCGGGCCTCAAGGTAGGCTGCTTCCGCTTGTTCATAGTGACCGCCAATCAGAAAGCACCATCCCTGGGTTCGTAAAGCGGTTGACAAGAGCACGCCCGAGATCGGCCGGGCGCGGCGGACGAACTTGGCCGCCAGATTGCTGGCTTTCTTGATCGAACGCTGGTTCATCTGGCGCACACGACGACTGCACGCATGCGCCAGCGTACTTTCATCGAGCTCACCGACGGCACCGCTATTCAAGAACCGGTGTACTGCCCGGTCAATTGTCTTGTCATCTACTTCCACCGCAAATATCCAAAATCAACGGTTACTTCAGGGGAAACCAAACGGATGCGGCGCGGCGGCTGTTGCGATGTCCAGTAGTAACACTCCTGGACTGACGATGTAACTTCGAGACCGTCCGCCTTCAGGATGTAGTCTGCTGAAGCCACCTCTTCTTTGCGATAGGCCCGCGCTGTGAAGTCCCAGGAGGAGGACTGTCGCTCGGCACTGAATTCCAGAATGATGTCATCAGATTCCATCCGCAGCCGGCGTTCTGCTCCTCGGCCCGTGTCCCGCAATTGCAGCGCCGGCACAGGTGCCCACGAGTCATAAGTAATGAGCCCCTTCAGCTTGCTGATGGAGTTCTTGGTGTTTTCCTTGAGCGGTATGGAAAAGTGGTGGGCGACGGCCTCATCCGAGGGCTGTTCAAGCCCATAGCGAGTGGCCCGCTCACAGGCACTGCAGATGTCAAACAGCTCGCGGCAGTCTTGACAAGTATCAAGATGGTCCTGAAAGCTCACCGAACCTGTCTGAGCAGCTTTCATAATGTCCTGCCTCCGGGGATGATCGGTTCTGTGTTTCATGGCCTGGTCTTACCTGTCCTTTCAGGTGTCGAAGGGATCAGGGGCGGTATCCCTGTTGGCGGCACCGGGCGCATTGTCGTACACAAATAAGGTGTACTCGAGACCGTGAAAAAGTACATGACGCTACTCCGTCGAGTCCATAATCTTCCTGAGCTTGTCCAGACAGCGCGATCTGGTTGGGCCGAGGCTGTTCAAGGGCATGCCCAATTGGCGGGCAATATCGCCATACGAGGCTCCGTGGTCATTGAAGAACACCGCCTGGAGGAGTTGTTGACACTTTGTATCAAGCTGATCCATGGCCAGACGAAGTCTCGCAATACTCTCCAAATCCGCCAGCACCTCATCTGGTAGGGCAATGGGTGGCGGTGAGGGCAACTGGTTGCGGGCATCGGCTTCGCGAACCCGTTTGCGAGCCAATCTGAATGCTTTGCGAGAGGCAACTCGAATCAACCAAACGGGCACTCGCTCCGGGTATTCGACAGATTGGCGAGCTCGATACAGGGCTAGCCAGGTTTGCTGGGCACAATCTTCGGCATCGCGCCGGTCCAGGCCGGCGCGTCGCGCCGAGGTGTACACCACCGGGGCCAGACTGATGACCAACTGCCGCCAGGCAGCTGCCTGACCGTCAAGCACCTGTTGCCAAATCTCGCTGAGAAACTCGTTTGCTGCCATATTCGATTTGGTGCCAGCGACGTCCCCGAGCTGAATGGTCACCGGGACGCGGTGGCATGTTCACACCTTGCCTACATCTTTATACTGACGTTTCGCGAGCAATGTTGCGCAACTCCACGCCGTCGCAAAATCCGCGACGGTGTTGACAGTTCCTATCGTGGCTCCGACAAGGGAACTGGCCCAGGAATAAGTACGCCAAACGGGCCGTCCCGAATGAATCGGAGCGGCCTGCCTGGCTTCCACTAGCAAACATGGTCCAATATGTCCGATTACATTACTTCAAATACATCATCTTGCGCGAATCGGTCTGGCCATTGGCCGTCAGCTTGTAGAAATAGACACCGCTGGCAGTCGCGGTACCATCCGCCGCTGTGCCGTCCCAGGACACAGCGTGGTCACCGGCCGCCATGGAAGCATCGACCAGAACCGTTACCGACCGGCCTGTGATGTCGAAAATCTCCAGGACAACATCGCTTTGCTTCGCCAGACTGAAGCTGATGGCCGTGTAGCCATTGAAAGGGTTGGGATAGTTCTGGATTAGCGCAAAATCGGTCGGCAGTGAGTGGTCTTTGCGATGGACAATCGAAGCAGCTATCGCAGTATTGTTGACGTCGGCAGCTGTTGCAGAGAGCAAGTGTCCCTCGCCCTTGATGCGCACCAACTCACGATTGCCGGCAGCCATAGAGACTTCTCCCTCCATGTCAAACATGCCAAGGGTGAGTCTGCCGTCGGCGTAGCCATGGAAGACTTCCAGGTTGTCATCAGCAAGGTTCAGGACTTGATCTGGCTCACCGGCAAGAGCCATCGTGAGTTGAATTCCGGCCAGATCCAGGCGTGAGTCAGCCCTAACGATAGTATATCCAGCCTCATACGAGGTTTCCAGGATGAGTGACTCGGCGTCAACAGCTGTCTTGGCCGCTGGTCCAGCACAACTGAACACCGGCATCTCGCCGTCGCCGAACATATAGTCAACGAGGTAAGTTACATCGGCGATGTCGGGGTCAAAGCAGCTGCCGTTTACGTCACAGGCATCCAGAATGGCCGGTGGTTCCCCATCCTGGAACATGTAGGTGACCATATCGATCAGATCTGCGATAGTGATATCGCCATCCAGATCGATGTCACCCGGGAAGTACAAAGCCTCTTCAATAGTGTAGCAATGCGGACCGTCCCAGCTGGGCTTGAGAGTGTTGTTGCCGTCAATAGCCCACATCCAGGTTCCGCCAGCGCCGAAGTACGAAGAGTCAAAACATATTGTTTTGCCCGCATCCTCGGCCGCCAGTGGTTCCAGATTGATTTGGTAGGACGAGCCGGTGTAGTCCGGAGCCACGCCCGGAGGGAACAGACCAAAGGCAACGTTACCGAAAGCTTCGGAGGCTGCCGGTTCCCAGGTCCAGGTTTCGATATACCACAATTCCTGCCAAAGCGAACCCGAAGACAGCTCAACCGCTCCGATGCTGGCGCCATCAGGGGAGTAAACTGTGAAGCCGTTGCTAATGCCCATGACATAACGATCAGTGTTGTTCGTGATCCGTACCCGGAAGCTCAACGGATAGCCCGTGCCGACCATGCTCGGACCCATGGTCCCGGCAACATACTCCAACGAGACCTGACCACCCGGTGTCATATCATCCACAACTGGTCCTCCATTGCAGGGGACCGGCCCAGCGTGGAACAGATAGAATACGAGGTAGGTCATATCTGAAATGTTGGCACCCGGGAAGGGATCCATGTCAGCATTGGCTGCATTCCAATTGGCTGGGATGGATGGGGCACAGAGGTACTCCACGAAGGTAACAAGGTCAGAGATATTGGTGTAGCCGTTACCGTCCACATCCCCGCACACTTGTGCCTGGGCAGGTCCAGCCAGCACGAATAGAAGCAACAGCGCGGTGAAACCTGCAAGCAAATGTTTAGACATCCTTCTTCTCCTTGATCTTTGGCTTGAGCCGCGGTTCGTACGGCCCATGCAATCCTGTTTAGTGACGCATGATCGTGACCTGAGCCTCTGGCTCGCGGCGGTTGGTAGCCGTCAGCTCACGTCTCTTCGTTTGTAAGTAAAGTGTCAAGCCAGCCGGATTAAGTACGTATCGATGGACTATTGCTCTTCATATTAGCGGCGTGCGATCCGAAGTTGCCGCACTTCCTCGACTGGAGTACCGAGCGTCTGCAGTGAAGACGTCGATTGGGCGGTTTTTGATTGCCTCTCGCGTCAGGAAGGTCTGAAAGTGCCTAAGAAGCAGCCCAAACGAGGTCGTTTGTGATGGTTCCTGTGTTAGGCAGCGAGCAGAATACCCGAACCATCTGTGGTTGTGAAACTTCCGACTTCGGTTGACACTTTTGTGAGTTCGAGTCGATTGCCTGAATCAGGATGTGATTGATGACCAAAGCGGAGCGAGGTAGCAAGCGGAAGCTCAGGGTACTGGGCTACCGACCGCCTGCTCGGGAAACCGCTCAATCATCAATTGACTTGACGAGAATCGTGAATGAACTGACTTAGAAAGTGGCACAACAACCGGGGCCCGTCAGGCGCCGCGATGGATCTCTGACCGGTGTTACGCCTGGAACTTGGATTGCTTTGTATTTTTTTGGCGACTCGTCGCACAATATTGGTGGGGCTAAGTCGAGAGAGATGCCGGATTGTGCCCACTGCACGGCTACCGAAGCTGAATTACGCTGGTACAGAGTTTGACAAACGTTGATAAATCAGTATCTTATAGATAGAGAGAATCGACTTCCGCATCTAATTTGCACTCGAGATTCACATGTGTGACCAAATAAGTGATCAACAATCAAATCCATCGGAGGAGTCATGAAGTGTGCCTGTAAGTCGCTGTTGGTCCTGCTAGTGCTTGTTGGACTGACCTCACCAGTACTAGGAAGAGTGACAGCTAACTACTCCTTTGACCGCCCTGAGTTAGAGCAAGTCATCCTTGGCGGAGAGGTTTTCGACCGCGTGGTGATGAAAGACGCTCCCAATTCGGCAAATACTGGTCAGCCAGCGCTGCCAGCCATCGGTACCCGCATTCTAATCCCGTATGGCGAGCAGGTCGAATCAGTTGAGCTGGTTGTCGGCGAACCGGTGTTTCTGGGTGACAGTTATTATATCGAACCGAAGGCACAGCCGGTGCCGCTGTCGCAGATGACCAGCGCGGGCAGTGCCATACCACCGGTGCCAAATGCCCTGATCTATGATTCCGACGAAGCCTTCCCGGCACAGGCATTTGAGAACATCGGCGTTCAGCAATTTCGAGGCTATCAGATCTTGATCCTGAAACTGCAACCGATGGTTTACCATCCCGCCTCCGGAGAGCTGTACTTCTATCCTGATATGCAGGTAAAGATAGAAACAAGAGCGAGTTTGAAAGAGGCCGCCCTCTATCGTGGACTTGCTATTGACAAGCAACGCCTGGAGCAGAAGGTTGACAACCCGGAAGTGATAGCGACCTATGACATCGCCCCCAAGAGTCGCGAACGCGCTTACGACCTGTTGATCATCACAACCCCGGCGCTGGCGGCCTCATTTCAGCCACTGAAGGACTACCACGATACAACCGGCATCCTAACTGAGATCCACACTACCGATGATGTCGGCTCCAGCAGCCCCGATGATGTCAGGGATTACATTGCCGAGCGCTATACCAACGATGGTATCGAGTGGGTTATTGTCGGTGCTGACGACGATATCCTTCCGGCCAAAAACCTGTGGGTTCAGTCCGATCCCGGCGGGGAAACCGAGAGCTACATGCCCTCGGATATCTTCTATGGCTGTCTCGATGGTACTTTCAACTATGATGGCGATGGCCTGTGGGGCGAGCCCACCGACGGTGAGGGGGGCGGCGACGTCGATCTGGTTCAAGAAGTCTGGGTGGGACGGGCCTCGGTCGGGAATACGACCGAAGCAGACCGCTTCGTCTCGAAGACTCTCTGGTACGTGGCAGACCAGCATTCACGTCCCGACCACGTGGTTCTGGTTGGTGAGCATCTGGGCTTTGGTGGCCCCTCCGAGTACGCCGCGGAAACTCTCGACGAGCTCGTGGACAGCAGCAGCACCCACGGCTACTCGACGTTGGGCATTCCTTCGGACGCCTATACCATAGACCGCATGTACGAGCGCGATTGGACCTGGCCGCAGAGTGCCCTCGTC
>CAZHDS010000195.1:0-6123 GCA_964531495.1 uncultured Ignavibacteriales bacterium | reverse complement strand
CATTAACCTGATCGATGGTCTTGATGGCCTGGCCGGAGGGGTGTCTCTGATTGCTTGCGCTACTCTGATCGCGATCGGCGTGCTAAGGGAAGTTGGCTGGGTGCTGGTATTGTTGACTTCGATGGCCGGTTTTCTGATACCGTTTCTATACTACAATCGTCATCCCGCCAAGATCTTCTTAGGTGACTCCGGATCGTTACAGATCGGGTACTACTTCGCGGCTTTTTCATTGATGGTAAACTTCAAGTCTTTTGCAGCCTCCGCCCTCTTCATTCCCTTGCTGGTTCTGGGCGTTCCCCTGATTGAGACCCTAACCTCTTTCTCACGGCGTTTGGCCACTGGCCGAAACGTCATGACCGCTGATCGCCGCCACATATTCCACTATTTGGCCTTGGCCGGACTATCGCCAAGAAACGTAGTGCTGGTCTTCTATTCCCTCGGTATTGTCTTTGGCTTGTTTGCGCTGGCGATGTTCTATTGGAGCAAACTGTTGGTGCTGGGCATCCTGATCGGCTTCATGATTGTCATCATGATAGCCTTCTACATCATGGTAACACGTCTGCCTGACAGGCTTCGCAATAGTAGAAGGACGTCAGAGCCATCCAACCCAGGGGATGAGCCGCCCATCCAGGCCGGATAGCCCCAATAAATATGCTTTGTCTCTAACTCACCAATTGCTTATTTTGCCCCAACTTGTTAAGTCGATAACCGTTAACGGGCAGGGAGATCCCGATGGCCATTAAGACCAAACCCAAAAAGGAATCGCCGGACCTGTTCCTCAATCTACCCGGCCAACCAACTTGGTACTACCTCGGATTTTTCGCTGTGGCCACTCTGATCCTCTTCGCGGAGCCGCTGTTCTCGACTTCAAAGTTGATCTATGGCACCGACTTGCTGGCCGGCAATATCTTCTTCCGGCAGTTTGTGACCGACTACCTGATGCAGTACCACACGTGGCCGCTCTGGGATCCTTACATTCATGGTGGGATGCCGTTCATTGACGGTATGCACGGCGATATCTTCTACTTTGTGACGCTGTTCTTCTACATGCTCTTTGGAATCTTCTATGCCTGGGGATTCACTATCGCTTTGCATGTCTTTCTGGCCGGTACTTTCATGTACCTGTTCCTGAGGGGGCAGCAGATACGGGGCAGCATCGCCTTTCTCTTTGGCCTGATCTACATGATGATGCCCTTGTTCATCTCGCTGGTCTACGGCGGGCATAACGGCAAGATGTTCGTGATTGCTCTCGCACCACTGGTCTTCTACTTGTTTGACAAAGCCACGGCCAGTGGAAAAGTGCTGCACTATCTCTTGCTGTCGTCGGCTCTGTTTCTGGTCATGGTCTCGCCGCATATGCAGTTGGCGTACTTCTTGTTTTTTGCTCTGGGTGTCTTTTTCCTTGTGACTGTCTACGGAATATGGCGCGAAAAAGGTCGGATGCCGTGGCCGGCCGTATATCTCTTCATCGGCGCAGCAGTTCTTGGGGCGGCACTGTCGGCGGTGCAGTTTCTGTCGCCGTTCGTTTATCTCAAAGAAAACTCGATGCGCAATATCCGGACGGAAGCGGGGGAAGGATACGCATACTCAGCCTCCTGGTCACTGCATTGGGAGGAAGCTGCGGCCCACTTCACCCCCGAATTTTGCGGAGACAATGTGCAGGGGCATACCGCATCGTACTGGGGACGGAACCCTTTCAAGCTAAATTCAGAACACTTCAGTATCATAGCGATCTTCGCAGCCATTCTGGCTTTTGGAGCCTCCCGGCGTCGCGGGCGATGGTTCTTTTTGGGGACGGCGGTGGTGAGCCTGCTGTTTGCATTGGGGGCTGACACTCCGTTCTTCCACTTGTTCTACATGATCCCGGGCATTTCGAGCTTTCGAGCCCCAAGTCTATGCTCCTTGCTGACCGCCTTTTCGGTGATTACGCTTGGAGCCTACGGGTTGGAGGACTTCTTAAGGCGGGAGAATGACAAGTCGCACGAGAATACCTGGAAGATCTTCACCTATGTTTCGATCGGTTACACGGCTCTGGGACTATTCCTGATGGCTGCCCAGATGGGCTTCTTCCGGATCTGGTTCTCAATCTTCGCTTACACTCCCGATCCGAACAAACTCCAGGCCCTTCAGAGCGGCATGAGCGGGATAATGCTCGGAGTCATTATCAGCCTTATCGCGGTATGGGGAATGTGGGTTATGCTGAAGCTCTACCGCGACCGGAAGCTCAGCGCTAATGTCGTGGTCGTCGTGCTGGCACTATTTACGTTTGTGTATTTCTGGCAAATCGACTCACGCTACATAATAACCATCGACCCGGCTCCGCACTATGCCAAGACCCCGGTGTCAGAGTTCTTCAAAGCTCGGCAAGAGGAGGATCAGTTCCGGGTGCTGGCGATGCCACAGACTCTGCGTGACTGGTACTTGGCCTATCACGGCATCGAAGAGCTTTCGATGACCATGCTGCACGGTAACCACTTCGCTCGTTTTGAGAAGCTCGCCGGGCGACGCGCGAATTCATCCGGTCTCATCTTCCAGCCCGTGCAGGATCTGTTAAACGCCAAGTACTTCGTGAGCAATCAGCCCTTGCCACCCCAGTACTTTGCACCCGGGCGCCTGAAGGAAGTACAACGGTACGGCAACATAATCATATACGAGAATCTTACCGCGCTACCACGAGCCTTCCCAATGTATCAATATACCGTCATTGAGGATCAGGACCGAATCGTCCGGACTCTCTCCGACACCAGTTTTGACTATCGCTCGGTGTTGATTTTTGAAGAGCAGCCGGACGATCCGCCACCAGCGTATGACGATTCCCTGGAGTTCCCGGTAGTTGCGGCGCGGGTTTTCGATACCGAGAATGCCTCGTTCAAGGTCGAGGTTGAAATGCTGGCCGATGGGTACCTGTTCTTGTCGGAGAACTACTATCGGGCCTGGAAGGCCTACGAGAACGACGAGTTGCTCACAACCCTGCGGGCGGATCTGACCTTTCGCGCAATTCCTCTTGGCAAGGGCAAGCACGTGATAGACTGCCGCTTTGAGAACGAGGTTTTCAACGCTGCAGCCACGATAAGTGTGGTTGCTATGATTGCAACGGCACTGGGTTTGATCGCCTTGACGATTGTGCAGTTTCGCCGCGGGAAGGACTGATTTGCGGCTGACGGGCTCGCTGGCGACGCGGCTGTAACCGGGCTAACAGCGGTTGTCGAGACTCTGAGGGAAGTTCTCTCGCCCAAACTCGGCCTGGCGCGGTGCCTATAAGTCCGCGTTGGTCTTCCGCTTGTGGCTGCCAGTGGATTCCTCTTGTACGACCATTTCGGGCCACTTTCAGATCTCCGAGGGAGCTTCAAGAAGGCCTTTTTTTGGTTGTAATTTGGGGGGGATAGGTTATTTTGCAAATCGGCTCTTCGAGCGGATATTTCCGCCTACGGATGGGCGTGTTGGCTACGAAACTGGATGATAGGCAGGACGGTCAGATTGGCTGAAAGAGCACATCTTGAGTTTGAGCGACCCTTGGTGGAATTGGAGAAGAAAATCTCCGACATGAAGGATTTCTCGATCGGTGAGCACATAGAACTTGATGGCGAGATAGCCTCCTTAGAGGGGAAGCTGGAACATCTTCGGAATGACATTTACTCGAATCTCACGCGGTGGCAGAAGGTCCAATTGTCGCGCCATCCCCGCCGTCCCTACACGCTTGACTACGTGCGCATGATGACTACGGAATTCGTGGAGTTGCATGGGGATCGTTACTTTGCCGACGATCATGCCATGGTTGGCGGGCTGGCAAAAATCGATGGCCAGAGAGTTCTGATCGTTGGCCAACAGAAGGGCCGAGATACGCGCGAAAAACTCGACCGGAACTTCGGCATGGCTCATCCGGAAGGTTACCGCAAGGCTTTGCGCTTGTTCTATCTCGCCGAGAAGTTCGGGATGCCGATCATAGTGTTGGTCGATACGCCCGGAGCCTTTCCCGGAATCGGGGCCGAGGAACGCGGCCAGGCCGAGGCTATCGCACGGAACATTCGCGAGATGTCGCGGATCAAAGTCCCCATCATCGTCGTTATTATTGGGGAAGGGGCCTCCGGCGGAGCCCTTGGTGTTGGCGTCGGTGATACTGTCATGATGCTTGTTTACTCTTGGTACTCAGTGATATCACCTGAGGGCTGCGCTGCCATTCTCTGGCGCGATGCGGCTATGGCTCCGGAGGCTGCCGAGGCTCTGCGCACGGCGTCGGAGGATCTGGTCGCCCTGAAAATCGTTGATCGGGTGATTGGTGAGCCCCCCGGCGGAGCCCACACCGACCCTGACCTGGCAGCGGCCATGGTCAAGCAGGCGATTCTGGAGGAACTTAGCCAATTGACACCTCTCTCTACGGGCGAGCTCCTGCAACGACGACTCGAAAAGTACCGCAAGATTGGTGTCTTTGACGAACTTTGAGGATCACTATGGCGCTAAGTAACAAACTCCTCAAAAAACTCGCTTGCCCGGTTTGCAAGGGTGAGCTGGAATACGATGAGAAAAACGATCGCCTGATTTGCCAGGCTTGTGGATTGGGTTATCGCATCGTCGATGACATCCCGATCCTGCTGGCGGACGAGGCGGAGAAACTGTAAAAAGAGGACGCGATCAATGAAGCTGTCCAGGTTTTGTGATGAAACACTAGTCTGTTTCGACCTCAAGTCGACGACTAAGCCGGAAATTATTGACGAACTGGTTGACCTTGTAACCCAATCAAACATGGTCAAGGATCATGATCATCTGGCTCGTGACATCAAGGAGCGCGAGGACCTGGTCACAACCGGAGTCGGCTACGGTGTGGCCTTTCCCCACGCCAAGACTCGATCGGTTAAGGGGATCGTGATCGCCTTTGGACGGTCCAACGAGGGAATCGACTTCGACGCCATGGACCACAAGAAAGTACAGTTGTTCTTCCTGATAGCCGCCCCTGAGGATGCTATCGGAGCGCATCTAAACGTAATGGCTCGTCTGTCTTACCTCATGAAATCAGAGGCCAACCGCGCCTTGTTGTTGGAAGCCAATTCCCCTGGCCAGGTCCTGGAACTTATGGACGCGGTTGAGTAAGACCATCGGGTCGGCAAGGACGCCCGCCACATGAGTTGGTTCTCAAACTTATCTCCCAAGAACTGGCGGTTAATCAATCTGGGTCTGGTCGTACTCTTGTCGGCCGTCCTGATTGTCATCCCGACTGTTTACCTAGGCGTGGGCAGCTTCGCGCTGAGGACCGTGCATAGTCCTTTTCTGGCTCTGGAGCTAGTCGTCAAGGAGCTCCGGGATGTCAACGAAGACAACCGCAATCTGATTGAAAGCCTGACAGTCTATACCTTGGAGATAGAGATGCTTCAGGAGGATGCCCGGGAGAACGAGCGCTTGCGACAGGCGCTGATGTTCGAACGACCCGCTGCGCGGGAGCTACTCCCTGCGCGGGTGCTTGAAGTTTCGGGAGGGCGCCCGCCTCGTTCGGTACTGATCGACAAAGGCTTGGTTGACTCGGTCAAGGTGCACCAGACGGTCATCAATCGGGAGGGGCTCGTCGGGCAAATCGTGGAAGTTATGGAAGATAAGGCGGTGGTGCAGCTTCTGACCGATCCGGAGAACCGAGTGGCGGCGCGGATCGCTTCCAGTCGGGAGCGCGGGATCGTAAGATTTCAGCCAGGAGTGGGACTGATCCTCGATTACTTTCCCAATCAGGGGCATGTGCAAGTGGGGGACACGGTTATTTCTTCGGGACTGGGCCGGAACTATCCGGTGGGACTCAAGGTTGCCACCGTGGCCGAAGTGAATCGGCCGGAGAACCGTCCGGACTGCGACGTACGGCTTACCATGTGTGCCAATTTGCAGTCGATCGAAGAGCTCTTCGTACTGTTGCCGGAGTCAGAGTAATGCGTGTCTTGCCATATGTGCTTTACGCCCTATTGATCGCTTTTCACGAGGTGATTCTCGCTGAGCTAGTGGGCATCGGAGAATTCACCTTCAATCTGACAGCTCTTGTCGTTCTCCTGGTGGCCCTCTACAAAGAGGAGGCGCTCGCGACCTGGTTTGGATTCGTGGCCGGCATTGTTATGTCAGCCAGCGAACCGCAGGTCATGGGCTGGAACTGTC
>CAZHDS010000194.1:0-6185 GCA_964531495.1 uncultured Ignavibacteriales bacterium | reverse complement strand
GGTCGACCGTACCCCGATTGATGGTTGCATACTCCCGTATCACTGTGCCATCGCCGATGATCGCCTGAGTATCCTCGCCGGCAAACTTCAGATCCTGCGGAACCGATCCGACCACTGCCCCGTGGTGAATCTTGACATTCTTGCCTAACCGCGCCCCGCTGGCGATAAGGGCCGAGGACGCTATCTGGGTTCCCTCGCCTATGACAACGTTGTCTTCAATGATGGCAAAGGCACCCACCGACACGTCATCGGCCAACTCCGCCTTGGGCGATACAATGGCTGTGCTGTGTACATTTTTCATCGGTCAACCACCATAGCCATGAAGTCAGCCGAGGCCACTACCTTGCCATCGACCCGCGCCTTACCTGACATCTTGCAGGCACCCCGTCGGAAGGCGTTCATGACCAGTTCAAAATGCAATTGATCGCCCGGCATAACCGGTTGACGGAATTTGGCTTTGTCTATAGCCATGAAGTAGACCACTTTGGTCTCGGGATTGTCTATCGCATGCAACAGCAGCACGCCCCCGGCCTGAGCCATCGCCTCCAACACCATGACACCCGGCATGATCGGGTGACCCGGGAAATGACCCTGGAAGAATGGCTCGTTGATCGTGACATTCTTGATCGCCTGGACTTTTTTGCCCGGCTCCAGATCTAGGATGCGATCGATCAACAGGAACGGATACCGATGCGGCATGATTTTGAGAATCGAATTGATATCCAAGAAGGCCGTCATGTTCTTGGTGCCGTACTGGCTGGCGATCTTCTTCTTCTTGTAGAGCTGACGCATTTTCTTGGCCAGGGCGACATTCGCCTTGTGACCCGATCGGGCTGCCAGCACATGGCCGCGCAGAGGGGCACCGATTAAGAACAGATCACCCAGCAGATCGACTGCCTTGTGGCGCACCGGTTCGTTGTAGAAGCGCAAGGGAATATCGTTGATGATGCCGGTCTCGCCGACGAAAGCTTCGTCCTTCAGATTCAGGGCAGCGCGGATCCGTTCAACCTCAACTTGCCCCTGATCGCTATCGTAAATTACGACAGCGTTGTCGAGGCTTCCGCCTTTAATCAACCCAGCTGCCTTGAGAGCTTCTACTTCGGACAGGAAACAGAACGTCCGGGCCGGCGCAAACTCTTCCACAAATTCCTTCTCAAGGTCCACCAGAGATGTGTACTGGGTACCCAGAGCCGGGTTCTTGTAGTCGATCATGAACGTGATGCGCAAATCATCCGAGGGGGTCACAACCAGGTCAACCCCCCGCTCCGGTTCCGAATAGGACATGGGGGTGTCGATCTCAAGGTAGAATTTGTCGGCGTCCTGATCTTCGATCCCAGCTTCGAGCAGCTTGTCGACATAAGGACGGGCCGAGCCATCCCCAATCGGTGGTTCGTTGTTGTCCAACTCGACGACCAGATTGTCTATCTGCAGTCCGGCAAAGGCGGCCAGAACATGTTCCACCGTATGGACCCGGGCTTCCCCCTTCTGGAGCGTTGTCCCCCGAGAGATATCTACGACGTGATCGATATCGGCCATCACACTGGGCGAGCCGGGCAGATCGGCTCGCACAAACACGATGCCACTGTCCGGCAGGGCCGGTTTGAAAGTCATGGTGCATTTGTTGCCGGTATGAAGGCCGACACCGGTCAACGAGATCTCGCGCTTGACAGTCCGTTGTTTTTGAAACATATGAGCGCCATCCAGATAACTATTTCGACAGAACATAACCAGCGCGGGACAGCGTCTCAAGTGTTTTTTGTCGGAACCGTCTAATATTGAGGGCTCAAATCTCCTTGAGCGAGCGGACCTGGCGCAGTTTGCGAAACAGACCAATGTATTCTCGCACCATAACCTCCTCAGACTCGGACAGGCCCTCCATCATCGGAATGCCGATGCGCAGCACGGCCCGCACCATGTCGCTGGTGGTGCGATCATATCGCGCGGCAAGTCCTTTCAGCTTCTCCTTGAGTTCGTAGGAAATTGCGATGTTCAGATTGTGCTCGCCACGGAGGCGGCGTTTAGTCTGGGCGGTTTCGTTCATAATGGACTCTCCTATAGGTGGTATTTTTCGTGGCCAATCAACGTTTGGGGCGACCTGATCGACAAGCCAAACCGTGACCGGAGCTGCTCGAGCACCGGTTTCCAGCTCTTCCGTCGATCACGCCCGGCAATCAGCTGATCAATAGCTAATCGATCCGTTGAATTGCACACCGGACAGAGCAAGTTCTTGTCGCGCGGAATGTCGTAAGTCTGTTCGACCCATTCGGCCAGGTTCCGCTTGAGCTTCATCAACGCCCGGCGATGCAGTGTTTCCAGGCGGTGCACCGAGCGGCCCGAGCTCTCCGAGATAGACTTGTAGCTCTTTCCCTGAAAATGGAACAAGCAGATAATCTCCCGTTCTTGCTCACTTAGACATTCCAGCGCCTGTCTCACCCGATCGCGTACTGGCAAGGCCTGATCTTCATGGGATGACGTTCCGTCATCCGGCAGGCTGGGCGGTAGTCCCGGATCATGGCCGAGATCGACGATCCAGTTCTGGTAAGTAATACGATCGCTACACATTTTTCCCCTTTCCATGTCCCTTGGCGGATTCGTCATGAGTCTTGTCTTTGGAACTCAATGTCAGGCCTAAGAGCTTAATAGGCAATAACATGGGTTTCATGTGATGCAGGGGGAGCGTGCGACTGCCAGATCATGTGAATCACATACGCGGTTTGATCCTTTGCAGGAGGACCTAAGAAGTGGACTTGTCCCCCTGTGCCCCTTTGTGCTCGCCTTCGGCCCAAGATTTGCGTAGTATGCCCTCGAAGACTAGCGGCATGTCCGCTGATGAGATCGATTGTTAGCGAAAGTGAGGACCAGCTGGATCCGAATCTATACGAACGAGTCTCGATTTACCCGGAGCCGCCAGAAGTCAAAGGTCCGATGACCGATTACCTCCTGGAGTCCGAGAATATGGCCTTTCGCCGGTCAGTGATGACCTGGATATCGCTCGGATTTCTAATCCTGTTCTATCCTGGTATCTCGCTGGCCTTTGTGGAGGATCCGGCCAATCTGGCCGAACTGCTCACCGAAACGGTCCTTTTGGTCACGCTGATAGCCACGATCATGTTTCAGTGGGTGATGTTCTTGATGCTGTATGTGGCCACGTTCCTGGAGGGAACCGGTCTTCGAGGAATTGGCCTCAAGAAAGTCCGCAGTATCGACTTCGCCTGGGCGATAGCTTTTCTGCTGGCAGCCAATGTCATTCTGACCGGATTGGCCTGGGTGCTGGCTCAGGTTGGACTGCCGATGCCCGGCGAGCTATCATTGCTTATCCCCCAGGATCCGCTGGGCAGGGTCGTCTGGGTACTGGTCTCGCTGACAGCCGGATTCTGCGAGGAAACCGCTTTTCGTGGCTATCTCATGACCCGTATACGAATTCTCGGTAAGACCAAGAGCTGGCTGATCCCGACCGCCGTGTCGGCCGTTGCCTTCGGCGTTTGCCACGCCTATCAGGGCATCCCTGGCCTAATCGTGATTACGACCTACGGCGTCCTGTTCTCGCTACTGTACATTCGGACCGGCTCGCTGTGGCCCGGTATCATCGCCCATTCGCTACAAGACGTTATGGCTCTGTTCTTCCCGCACTAGCCATATTGCGCAATTTCGTGCGCATTCACAATATGAAAAAGGGCAGGTTCCAATGAACCTGCCCTTCTGTTTTGGCGAAAAATCGGTGGGGCGGTTGTTATCGAACCAACCAGAAGTCACGTGGGTAGAGCCGGTACACAGGCTGCGGCGTCTCATTCGCCGCGATATACCGTTCCATCGACTCGAACTGCGGTTCGGGACCGATCAGGAAGAAGTTGCCACCCTCTGCTTCCGACGACTCCGGACCATAGCCGACCAGAACTGATCCATAGGCCGCCTCCATGCGCGCCTTGAGTTTTTCATAGAGATTGTCACTGGCCCCGATCTCGAGAACTTTCTGGCGGAAGGCTCTGACTGTTTCTGGCGTGGTTTTGTCAGCCAGATCTCGGGCCATGGCTCGGCCACGGCTCTCGTAGCGATCATCAGAGCGAGAGCCACCAAAGACCTGGGCGACTGCGTAGTCGACCAGACTGGGATCATCCTCGGCCTCATTCAGGACATCAACCACAAAGCCCATGGTTTCAGCTACATCGGGGCAACGCTCGGCGTAGTACGAAGTCCGACCACTACTTGGACGGTATGAGTAGCCGTTGCTGTAGGCCAGCCCGGCCCCCCAGGTACGCATAAATAGCCCGTGCCCACCACCGCCACCAAAGAGCTTGCCAGCCAGACAATCGATAATCGCCGCCTCCGAAGTATCATACGGCTCCGCATACTGGGTCGAGAACATCATGACGCCGTTATTCGTGCCCTCGAACACAAGGCCGACATAGGTCGGGTCGGTGACGTCGGGTTCACGGTCACGCAGACGCTCGTCGACTCTCTTGGTTGTAGCATAGTCCTGACGAACCGACGGCTGTCCCGAATCCAACCGGCCGACAAAATCAGCCAAACGACCACTGATGGAGGCTTGATCCGAGCTGCTGGAAATCATATACAACCGGGCGTTGTCGGATTTGCGAATCATGCTCAAGACAGTCTTCACACCATTCAAGGCTGCCGAGGGTGGCGTCAGAAGGTCGTTCCTGGTCTGGCGCATCAGATAGGCCCAATCCTCAGCCAGATTGGCATCCGGAATATCACTCAGAGTCGTCTTGATCTCCTTGGCTATCTCGGCGATAAGCTTCTTGGCTGGTTCCGACAGGGTGGCCGCCGGTGGCGACAGGGCACTCGGAAGCGAATCACTCTCATTCTCGACCGCTTCAAGCTTGGTGAGAATGTCTACCATCTCATCGCGATTCTTCTGCTGTCCAAACTGCTCCAATACTTCCAGCAAGTCAGTCATCTCCTGCTGCGCGGTCTCATCGCCCGGATCGGTGAAGAGCCATTTCAAGCGCAGCAGCTGATGGGTCTGGGTAAGAAAGCACTCCGTGGACATGACGAGGGGATTCGTCTGGAATCGATATCCCGCCGAGGGATACTGCACCCAGGCCTCCTCCGAGGTCTTGACTCGGTTGCGAGAACCGGCCAGGGACTGATCTATCACATCCTTGATGCGGGGTAGATTGGCTATATCAAGATATGGTTCAAAAAGCGCGGCCTCCATCCAGCCGACCAGAGTATGGAGTTCGTCCTGGTTGGCCGCTTGCCCGGAAAGGACCATCTCGACTCGCTCGGTCTGATAGCCGACATCAAACGAAGCGCCCAGACGCATGATCTCATTACGCAGGCGCTGGTCCATCTCTTCGTAGGGCACGACCTGGCCGTCTTTCGTAACGCCGATTTCTGTCAAAGCACTCGGCAGGAATGGTACGTAGACAAGGAATGGCTCCGGAATCACATCCAAGCGGAGAGCCATCCCTAGGGTCGAAGAAGTCATGTTCTCGAAGGTCGAGGCAACCAAAGGTACGTCGCCCGCTAGCGAGGCGGCCTCATAATTGAGCTGATCATCAAGAGTGAGCGGCGGGTTGTCGATGAATTTCGGCAATACCTGTCCGGCGGAGATGGCTTCCAGCTCGGCCGTTTTGCCATCGAATTCCTCCTGGTACTTGCGAATCGCCTCCTGCTCATCATCGGTGCCATACTTCTCTTTGAAGGATGCCAGATAACCCTCAATACGGGCTTGTTTTGCTTCAGCCTTGGCGGCCAGCATAGTGGGATCAGGAGTCGCGCCGACCTGATAAGGTTCGGTCTCAAGAATCTTCCACTGCTCAAGATAGCCGGACCAGATGTTTTCTTCGAGCGAAAGCAGGCTGTCGGCCCGATCGAAGCGATCCTGCTGGACCAACGACTTGCGGAAACCATCGTCTTCCTCGATGTCCTCCAGAATACCCAGCCAGCGCCAGGCCGCCCCGGAACGGGCTCCGAACATCGGTGGTGAGTTCAAATAATCATCGTACTGTTTTCGGGACTGCACCAAGCGCGCTCGAGCTTTCTCGTTAAAACTCGCCAATTCCTCTGACCCCGGCTCCAGCGCTGCCATCCGACGGGCTTCCGACAGGACCATATTCTTAACGCTGTCGAGCATGGTTTCGGTCACCTGAGCCTGATCAACACCGACCAATCCGAAGTAGATGGACACCTCCATGTCGTCGTCGAAAGCGGCACTCACG
>CAZHDS010000193.1:0-6234 GCA_964531495.1 uncultured Ignavibacteriales bacterium | reverse complement strand
GGACCGCTTGGCTCCTGTGGATCGCAGGACCAAAAGTCGCCCGCTTAGCCGTCTTGACGGCATTCGCGCCAAATCCCATATTTTCCGGCGACTCAGCCTCAATCCGAACTTCGATCGCTTCACCCTCCAGACCAACCAGAACATGCAGGAGAACTTTGCCCTCGATCCCCAGCCGCTGGGCATTGGCCGGGTACTCCGGTAGATCCATCGCCACCAAAAACGGTGGGCGGTCGACCGCCGAAGCATTCTGGTAGATGTTGGTATCCTGGACGAACTTAATCGCGTGTCCTTCGCCGGAACCCAGGATCAGATCATCAATGTCATCTGGGCCGTATCCAACCCCGGCATTGCGTCCCGCGAGCTCAGACTCATCGATTTGGATCTCATCGCCGACCATGACGACCTCCTCGAACAGACCGCCCGACGGCTCCGGTCCTCCTCCTCCGCCGCCGCCGGGAGTCACAGGGACAATGACGTCATCGTCCAAAATGACCTTGTCGATCTTATCCCAGACGATAACAACCGTATCTGGAGGTTCATAGAAATCGACAACGTCTGGCGGCTCGTCCGCGGGCCAATAGGCTACTAACATGGACGGCAACACGACCAACACAGCCGCGCAAAGCATACCGTACAGCATATGACGCTGATAGGATGCCTTCAACTGAAATCTTGAGGGGATGTCAGCAGGCCGAAACCTGCTTGTGGCTCTAAGGTGCTTCTTCTTCTCAGACATGGGGTACCTCCTTTGGCAAGGCAGATACCCACAACCCGCTGATATATGGAGGGTCTTCGGGCTTAGAACCCGAAGACCACTAACCTGATTTTAACAATCCTACGCTTGATCCAAGAGGATCAGTTGCCGATGATCCACTCGAACTTATACGTTACCCAGCAAGGCACCGGACGTCCGTTCTGAATTCCCGGCTTGAACTTGTTCTGGAAAGCTCCCTCGACTGCGGTCTCGTCGAGCGACGGAGTTCCACAGGTTTTGGCTAGCTGAGACTTCAGAACATTTCCATCCTTGCCCACGAGGCACTGGACCCACACGGTACCACCGAGACCAGCGTTCTTGGCGAAGCGCGGATACTCTGGATGGTGCATGTAGATCATCTCGGGATAGATCTCGACCGCG
This sequence comes from uncultured Ignavibacteriales bacterium, assembly GCA_964531495.1. Classification (GTDB taxonomy): domain Bacteria; phylum Zixibacteria; class MSB-5A5; order GN15; family FEB-12; genus DAOSXA01. Next base: position 5,099 of record CAZHDS010000193.1, on the reverse strand, counting down.
ACAAACTCGTCGGCGGCTGGAAGATAATCATCATCGTCAATATCAATGATAATATCACCCTCAGTGGAACTGACAATGTCGGGGGCCACAATATCGGCCAACTCATCTCGTGTGGCCAGGACTACATCATCGTCGAGAACTTCTTCGTCGGCCACTGGCTTAGGGATACCGACCTTCGGCGCTGCGGCCTTAGGAGCATCAACCTTCACCTGCGGAGGCTTCTTGGCAATACTTGGCGGCGGACCAAGATCCGCGACCGTTTCGATCACTCTCACATTGCCGAGACTTCCTTCCGCTACATCGTCCGGAATCGCGGCAATGATCCATGACGTTGCTACGATGGCAAAGACCGTCGATGCCGTAATCAAGGTACCGAACAGGAAATTGCGCTGATAGCGCGATTTCAGCTCGTAGGCGCCATAGGGGGAATATAATGCACTAGCTGCCATTACTCCTCACCTCCTGCATCTCCACCTGACAGTTGTCGCTCCGCTTCCGCCATAATGCGGTTATCGCGATCTTCCCAATTTCCGATAGCATAACGATAGGAGAATTTGTCCTCCTTGGAAAGATCCTCGACCTTCACGTCAAGCTCTGCCGCTTTGAATGAATTCCACGATCGCTCAATCACATCGATTTCATCAAGGATATTCACCATATCTGCATAGTTGGCATCACGATGTATCACAATAAGTGTGTTAAGTTTGTTGTTCTCTCGATTCTTCTCCACCAGAAGTGCTTGCAACGAATCGGTGTCGACTACATAGTCGATCGAATCCGGCACACTCGTAGATCCTGGCACCAGCGTGGGCAGGTTGTCGGGAGCGACTCTCCTGACATTCCACCAGTACCGCCCTTCGGAGTCAACTCTTATCGTCAGGAGGTTGGACTCCTTCACGATCAGATCCTTTACCAACGGATCCTCCGGAGGAAGGTTGATCTCCATGGCCTGGGGCATGGAGAACACTGTGGTCACCATGTAGAAGATCAGCAAGAGGAAAGCGATGTCGACCATCGGAGTCATATCGATGCGGATAGCGATTCTCCGCTTCGGCCTTCGCAGTCCTTTTTTGCCACCTTTTGGTGCCCGTTCTGCTACTTCACCGCCCATCTACAATCACCGTCCTTCCGGTCTTTCATTCATCTTACACATATGCAATATGACTCTCATGGGCTCGTGGTTAGGTTGTCTCGGGATCCGTGATAATGAGGAATCGCTCAAGACTGTTTTCCTGCATCTTCTTCATCACGTCTTGCATCACGCCAAAACTAGCGCGCCGGTCGGCCTTGACTACGATCAACGCCTTGAATTGTCGGCCGCGGGCCCGGTTGATCTTCTCGGCGACATCGTACACATCACAAACCCAGACACGGCGATAGGTAGTCGTAACCATATTGCCATCGACTTCAATCTCGCCAACCTCGGTAAAATCGACATAGATCGAGTCGAGCTGGGTCACAGTGATGTTTATGACACCTTTGTCCGGCAGCTCGATCTGTGAGTGCGAAGTCGGCAATTCCACCGCACGGGCTTCCGGCGGTTTGAACTGCGTCGTGGCCATATAGAAGATCAGCAGCAGAAAGGCGATATCCACCATCGGCGTCATGTCAATCCGAATGGCGACTCTCCGTTTGCCGGACATCTATTATACCCCTTCCTTCTCTTTCAAGATCTGCATAACTTCGAAAGTGGCCTCATCGGTCGTATAGTTGAAGGCATCCACCTTGTTGACAAAGAAGTTATAGAAGAAGATTCCCAGAATACCGGAAAACAGGCCGCCAGCCGTATTCACCAGAGCTTCCGAAATACCCGTAGCCAACGCAGTAGCATCAATGACACCACCCTCGACGTTACCAGTAGCCGCGAAGGCACGAATCATGCCGATCGTGGTTCCCAGCAGGCCGACCATGGTGGCGATCGAAGCGATTGTCGACAGAGCGATCAAGTTGCGTTCCAGCAGCGGTCCTTCAAGAGCATTGGCTTCTTCAATGGCACTGCGGGTCAGTTCCATCTTGTGTTCGGGCTCCATGCTGGCATCCTTGACCTCGCGATAGCGATCAATGCCTGCTCTCAGCACGTTGGCAGTGGTGCCACGCTGCTTGTCGCAGGCCGCCAGGGCGCCGTCATAATCATCAGCCTGAATCAGCATGACGATTTTCTTGAAGAATACCTGCACCGAACTCTTGCCCTTGGCCACGCCATAGAGAGAGAAATAGCGCTCAATAACGAATACAATGCACATGATGAAGATCATGATCAACAGGACGACCAGCGGGCCGCCCTGGTACACTGAGTGTATGATGGGATTGTCCGACAGTCTGAAAACGCCATACCATAGACCGAAGCCGATAGCGAAGGCTACTATCGCATTGAGTGTCACGAAGATTGTTTGCTTAACCACCTTGTGCTAACCTCCAAAAACTGAGTTTAAATCTCTATACCTTTCACAGCCAACAACACTGAGGCGCCGATAGAAACGAAAGCACCCCAGGACAACGAATCAAGGAACACGCCCACGCTGTAGCTCCGCCCCAGACTCGTATACATTGACTCCGCATCAAAGCCATAATTCGCTCCGAAGAACGCGAGGAACATTGTTCCCGTGAACAGCATGAGCGGAATCCAATTCAACTTGAGGACCTTTTTCAAGGCCAAAGCCTTCTGATCAGCGTCTCCTTTGAGACCAAACATTCCATAAAGGCTATACAAAGGCAGGCCCAATGTTGCCAAAATCATGAGCAGAAAGAGAATGCCGCTCACTATCAGGACTATGCCAGAAGAAAACACCGGCGATCCCACGGATCCCAGCGCCGCCAGGGTACCGAATCCGCCCAGACGATCGAAAGTCTCCTCGTACTTCTTCCGGGCCACATAGCCGTGAATAACTTCCTCAGATGTGCCTCCGCCGCTGTGTGCGGAAGCCGCTTCCTCACCGCTAGTTCCTGCCGCTGCCAACGTGTCAGGCTCGGCCTCCGTCGCGGCTGCCAGCATTTCATCAGCCTCAGCGCCGTCCACCGGCAAGCCCAGACTGTCACCTGCCATAAACAGAGAATCGTCAATGACCGCTTCGGTCACCGGTTCGGCAACCGCTGTCGTTACTTCCAATCGGTTGTAGACAGAAAACCACGGAAGAATCAGCGAGAAAATCATGGTCAGGCAAGCCACAACCATGACCGTACGATCAAGACCCGAGACACGCTCCTCGAAGAGCATACAATCCTCGCGCTTGGTCTGGCCACTATCCCGTTTCGCCCTGACGCCCTCGACCAGCTTGTCCTTCTCGGCGGCCGACTTGAAGAGGTCCTTGGCCTTTCCCGGAAAAACATCGAAGCCGATGTAATTGAATCTCTGATCGTCCGTAACACGCTTTTCGGAAGTAGTCTTCTTTTTGTCTTCCTCAGCCATTCAGACTCCCAACTATATATTGCGCCCCAATAGATCTAGAACTCATAACTTGTATCGTCACTACCCTTTTTCGCATCGGCGTTATTCGGGTCACACTTCAAAACCTTCTTGTACCATTCGTTGGCCTGACGGTAGTCATCGCCGGCTCCACTAGTCTTCTCCGTCGCCCGCAAGTGGTAGCACTGGGCAACATACAAAGTAATATCCACTGCCGCACAGGCACCATCTTTGGCGGAAATGCAGGAGTGGGCATCAATCAAGTATCTCAGAGCCTTGGTGTAGTCCTTTGTGCACAATCCACCGAAGTAGGCATACCCTAAAGCTTTCTTAGCATCACAGTTATCCGGTTCGAGCGTCAGCAACTGCTGATAGTACTTGACACCATTGGTGCACTCGGCCAACTGGTAGAGATACGTATTGGCAATGAGAGACAGCGCCTTGGCATCCCCTGGGAAATAGGCCAGGTATTGGTCCAGATAGTCCGCCGCCACCTGATAGTAATTCAGCTCAGGATCGATGCCACCATCGCCGGCCTCGCCACCCAACTCATCTTCTTCGAGAATGTCCTCGTCCTCTTCCTCCATGCCACTGTTGGCAATGCTCAGCGCGCAGTAGGCAGCATTCTTGATGATGCTGGCCTTAGTTGAATCGATACCCAGATCTATCCGCATCTGATAGTACTCCAGGGCTTTGCCCAGATCCTTTTCCTGGTGGTAGGCGACGGCCATATTGTACATCACGCGCTTCTGATTAGGGCTGATATCGATCGACTTCTGGTAATTTTGGGCCGCCAGACGATAGTCCTTGTCGGCCCGATAGAAATAGCTATCCCCCAGGTACTGGTACAATTCGTCATCATCGACCTTGGACTTGGCTTCGTCGCCGTTCTCTTCAACCCATTGAATATGCCGCAGCAGCATCTCACCGGACTTGACGAAATCCTGCACACCCCACAAGGCTTTCCCATACTGGAAATAGATGTCCCGAGCTTCGTATGGAATCGACAGAACATCCTCGAAGTACTGTACCGCGTCCTCGGCACCACCGATACTCACGTAAGACATGGCCAGCTCAAAATAGACCCGCACGTGAGCCGAGTCCGGCTGTACGTTGGCCAATTCCAGGTAACGCTTGTAAGAGCCAATAGCGTCCTTGAACCGGAGAGTGCGATCGTCTCGAGTCCGGGTCGACAAAGCGGCGCGGAAGTAGATTCCACCAGCTCGCATCCAGGCGTCAGCGTAGGTGCTGTCCTTCTGAAGCACGAGCTGCAGCTTCTCTATGGCGCACGTGTAGTCTTTCATCTCCAGACAGGCTTCGGCCCAATGGTAATACACTTCCGTTGAGGCGGTGTCGGCCTTGAGAGCCTGCTCGTACTCGCCCACGGCGAGCGATGGTATTCCCTGGTAAAAATTGGCGTCACCAAGATTCAGATGGTAGTCAGCGTTGTCAGAATCAATCACCAGAGCAGCCCGGAAAGCGCGATCGGCTTCCTGATAATCTTCGCGCGCCATCATGACCAAACCGCGGCCGTTCTCGAACCAACCCTTCTCGACACCTCTGGCCTTCTTAATTCCATCCTTGAATGTCTTCTCAGCTTCATCCAGAAGCCCCAGTTGCAGCTGGCTGAGCCCCAGATAGTGAAGTGACGGAAAATGTTTGCTCTTACGATCGACAGCAATCTTGAACTGCTCAA
>CAZHDS010000192.1:0-6311 GCA_964531495.1 uncultured Ignavibacteriales bacterium | reverse complement strand
TGTTCTCGTACATTGCCAGGTCAGTGATCATTTTGGTCAGGTCAGCATCTTCCGTCTCAGAGAGCAATTCGGTATAGCGAAACTTGGAATCGATATGCTGAGCCTTGATCGACTCCAATTGCCCCCACCGGGCCCCAACCTGAGCCCGACTGGTGAGCAGATGATTAATCGCAAGTTCCATGCTGCCTACTAATTGGCGAATACCGTCGCCATCGTCGTTTTCCATGGCCCTTTGCAGAACCAATAGAGAACCCATCAGATCACTCGATCCGTAGATCCCAAGGTTCTTGGTAATCGCACCACCATCCAAAGTGTCTTCAATCGTGAAACTCTGGGTGGAATCATTGTTGACAATCTGTATCCCGGATCCGTTTGCATTAATCGATGCGGTAACGTCGAGGCCACTGTTGTTGATGGCGTCGAGCATGTCTTGCACTGTAACGATCGTCGGCGCTGCCAAGTTGATGGTTCGAGTGGTGACCCCTTGATTGAGGGTGATCTCGCCCAATGCGAAACCAGATCCAGCATTTAGCACCGAAACGTTGTCCGTGGCCCGCAGCAGCGGGTCAAGGTCATCGCCAAGAAGTGAATGTGTGAAATCGCCCGCGATGCCAAGATCGGCCGCAGTTGCGCCCGTCGTGTCAGCCACACTCATGCTCACTAGCGGCCCCAGGTCGGCTCCGGTCAGCGTCGGATCGACGGACCCGAGAATTCCGAGATCAGAGGCCGTTGAGTTCGAAGCAGAGTACTCCTGAATCTCCAACCCGAGTGGGACACCGTTGGCATCGACTATTTGTAGTCCCTTATTGCCGGCCGGATCGACCTGCATCGTTACCCCAGCAGGGGCCTGGGCATTGAATTTCGTGATAACATCGTTGAGGTCCATTGACCCGGAGAGATCCATTATCACATCAGGATTCACGCCATCGCTCAGCCGGATGTAACCGGGTGACATATCCACCCCTCGCCCCTCCTGAAGAACGTCCAGGCGGGTATCAGTCGTAACCAGTCCGCTGGGAGAGCCTTGAAGCAGGATCTGGCTTCCCGCAGGGCCTATCTGAGCCGTCAGGTCGGTGATGCCGTCGGCCGCCAACTGCGTGTTAATGCGGTCGAGGACATCCTGCACCGTCGTGGCGGCCGGTGCCGCATTAAAATCCACGGTCGAACTGATGCCGAGGTTCTGGTCGGTAATAGTGATGACTCCGGGCGTCGCACCGGTGGTCAAGTCGATTCCCGCGCCTCCGTTCAGATCGGCCAGCAGCGTGGTTCCGACCATCGCCGGCTGAAGATCAGAGTCGACCCCGAGGGTCTGGATTTGCTTGAGAAAGACGTCCGAGCCAATCTGATTGACCTGCATGTCGTGACCGTTCTGCACTTCTATGGAAATCGACCCCGCATCGCCTTCGTACACAACGCCGGCTTGCGAGCCGACGAAGGCTGCCGTATCGGTCCGAAAGCCAGAGTAAACAAATTTGCCACGCTCTTCGGTATTGGCCAGGTTCAACAGTTGATCAAAGATAGCACTGATCTCGCCAGCCGAGGCGGCGCGAGCGGCGGCATCGTAACTGGAGTTGGACATGGCCACCGCCAGCTCATTGGCCCCGCTCAAGAGGTCCTTGGAATCTTGTAACGCCGAATCATAGATCTGCTGCCAGTTGGTTGCGGCGCTGGTGTTGAGCTGGAACTGATCGATCTTGTTCAAGACCCGGCGGTAGTCCATATCCCGCAGCGTTCCGACGGGATCGTCGGAGGGCTTGATTATCCGTCGGCCGGTCGACAATCTGTTCTGCAAGTCGAGAAACCGCGACATCGACCTTTGCATGTTGAAGGTCACCTGGCTAGAAATCTGGCCGTTTGTTACTCTAAGTGGCATAGTTCACCTCAACCGTTGGTTCTTCGATCGCCGTCCGCGTCTCGGTCCGGACGGCGACGATCACCCTGCCGATAACCGATCTCCGGGGGCGGCGTTCCGGCGTCATCTTTGCCTTTGATCTTGCCCTTGATAAGACTGACCATGCCCAGAAGGTCTTCCTTGATCGACTTCGAGGCGCGTCGGTTTTCGGCCTGGATGCGCACATAGACTTCTTCGCGATGGACTATCACGTCTGACGGAGCATCTATGCCCAGCCGTACCTGGCGTCCGTGGATACCCAGTACGGAGATCTTGATGTCATCTCCGATCGTGATCGATTCGCCTAACTTCCTTGTCAGAATTAACACTAAATCCTCCGTGGTGAGGCACCCATCATGGGCACCGTACCGATCATCGTCCAACGACACCCATACGGGTTATCACAGTATCGAGGGCCTGGTCCATGGTCGTGATAACCCGAGCTGCCGCATCATATGCATGCTGATATTTTACCATATTGGCCATCTCTTCATCGAGCGAAACGCCCTCGACAGCCATTCTCTGATTCTCAATCTGATTGACCAGAACTTCGTAATTTCGCGTCATGGTCTGAGCTTCCTGGCTTTGAATGCCAAGCGAGCCGACCATGTTGACATAGTAGTCACTCAATGTCTGAGTATTGTTCTGCAGTAGTCTGGTGTCCTGAAGCTGGCCAATCGCCTTGGCGATCAGAGTATCCCCCGGCTCACCGGAAAGGGATGATGCAATCCGAGACACCTGAAAAGTGATATCGGAAGAGACCTGAATCGACCGAGCGGTGGTACCGCGCGGATCGAAGAAGTCAAATCCGGTAGAGCCATCAGAGCCAAACCCGGTCCGGTGAATAGCGTTCACTTCCGCCACCAGCGCGGCCGCCATGTCATCCAACTTGTCGAGGTAGCGCGGTACGATTTCGTCGCGCGAGTCCATGACACCCTTCAATTGGCCGCTAACATTCTTGATCTCGATCGACGTCCCTTTCCACACCAACTCATGAGACTCCCGACCGTTCTTACTGACAAGATTGGCGCCAATGTCATAGCTCGAATCATGATCAACCACAGCCATGGAGCCCATGTAGACGATGAAGTCACCTTGCTGGGTTTCATGCGTTCGCACATCGATGATATTGGACAGTTGGTCGACTAAGTAGTCGCGTCCATCGCGCAGATCGTTGGCCGGTCCGCCGCCCAACTCCTGGCGCTTGATGTTGTGATTAAGCCGGGCAATCTCTCCCGTCAGCTGGTTCACCTGATTGGTGAGCTCCACCATTTCAACGTCCGAGGCCTCCTGCAATCGACGCAACTGGTCAGACAAATCGCGAAGACCGCTGGAGAGCAAATTGGCGTGCTGGACGATGGCCTCTCTACTGCCGGCGTCGCCTCGAGCCAAGCTCTGCCACGAGCCCCAAAAATTGTCCATTGTTTCGGCCAGACCGTTGTCGTTGGGTTCGCCGATCAACAGCTCGATCTGAGCCATCGTCTTTTCTTTGTAGGTCCATTCGCCGAGCTTCCGATTGTCAGACCGGAACTGCTCGCCCAGGAACAGGTCCCGGGCTTGTTCGATTCGAGTGGCAGTGATGCCGGTTCCGATCGAGTGGAGAGCATTAAGAGTCGGCGTCGTCGTGCTGACCCGAACTCGCTGGCGACGATATCCCGGCGTATCGACATTGGCGATGTTGTGACCAACAGTCTGCATCGACATCTGATGCGTCAGGAGCGCCCGCTTGCCGAGTTCGAGTCCCTGGAATAATCCGGACATCATGCTCTCCTGTCGATTGCGATGGCCTGGTGATCGTACGATCCGGCTCCCGTGGCGTGATAGATGCCATCGGAGCCTTCGATCTGGGCCAACATTTCCATCGTCCGGCCGATATACTCACGTGATCGATTGATCAGCAGAGCATTGCGGTTGCGCGTATCAGAAATCTTGTCGTGCAAGGCGTATATAGTCTGTCGTAACTCTCGTAGGCGGTCAGCCCGTTGCTCGTCGACGATCTCAAGCAAACGCGATACGTTGACATCCCCCTCGAGTGAGTTTGCTTCTTTGATCTCCGCCACCAACCGCTCGCGCTGTTGATCCAAGAGTCGGTTCTCGATCGTTCTTTCCCGCATGGTCTCAGAAATGAGACTTAGACCCTCAAGGTCGTTCGCGATCAGCATTTTTTGCTGTCGTTCCAGAAGATCAAGGAACTTCTCGAAGAGGACGGCCTCTTTGCCTATGGTTGCGATCAATCGATCTATCATTCGGTCTATCATATTCCGTTCTTTCGTGAGCCGAGTGCTGTCATACTTATCGACTGCCGTTGGATGCGGCTTTAGCATTGCCAGCTCGGAGTTCGTTTCGCACTCGACCAACAGTGTCCATTACTTTCTCGACGTAGGCCTGTGTTTCTGGGAACGGCGGCACTCCCCCGTGGCGCACGACATTGCTTGGGCCGGCGTTGTAAGCGGCCAGAGCCAGTTTTTCGTCGCCAAAGCGGTCAATGAGGTGCTTCAGATATTTCGTTCCGGCCTCGATATTCTGGGCCGGATCAAACACATCCTTGGCCTCGTAGCTGCTTGCGGTAGAATCCATTAGCTGCATCAGGCCCTTGGCGCCAGCCCTCGAGATGGCATCGGGATTGCCATTCGATTCGAACTTTATCACGCTGTGAATAAGAGCCGGGTCAACCTGGTGACGCCGTGCCGCAGCCCGGATCTCCTGTCCGAAGCGGGCACTGATCTTGTCATCAGGCGTCGTTCGCCGGCCCCCAGACCGGGAGGCATCGCTCGAATCGATCGTGCGAATCAGATGCCGCCGATCAACAACATCCAGCGCTTCGCGAGCTAGTTCGATCGGTGCTGCTGGGAATCCTTTGAGCGGGGCCAGATCGACATCTCGCCCGGTGATCGGCTCAGCAAAAGCCGCCTCAACCAACGGTTCCATACTCTTGTAGAGTATTTCGGCCATGGAGCCTTTGCCGCCGGTAGCGACTTTTCGGGATAACTCCATGTCAAACATTTCCGTATAGATTTCTTGGCCGGACTCGCTGTTCATGGATTGGTTGTCAGCGAACGGATTCTTCGGGACTGTCTTGCGCATGGTCTTGAGCATCTGGTTCAGGAAAAAGGCCTCGAACTCGCGGGCAGCCTCTTTCAAACGAGCCTTCTCGCCCTCAAGAGTCTGGCCCTTCTGGGCCTTGAGTCGCTCCAGACCGGTCACCGGTACCGTGACATTCGCCGCTTTCAGTCCCGCCATCGACATTACAGGATCACTAACTCGGAGCGGAGAGCTCCGGCCTGTTTCAAAGCCTGGAAGATCGCGATTATGTCGCGTGGCGTGGCGCCGATTTTGTTGAGGGCCTGGGCCACATCCTTCAGATAGACCGCGCCCTTCATATGCGTCACCCTTGCGGGCTGCTCGTTAACACTTACTCGCGACTGTTGCGTCACGACGGTCTCGCCCCCGCTAAAGGCGTTCGGCTGCGAAATCATCGGGGTGGATTCGACCGTGACGGTAATTGTCCCGTGGGCGATAGCCACCGGCTCAATAGTCACATGCTGACCGGCAACGATAGTACCGGTCTTTTCGTTGATTACTACGCGCGCTGGGTTGTCGGGGCGCACCGAAAGGTGGCCAATATCGGCCACGAAGCGGACTCGAGTTGAGGGATAGAACAACGAATCAGGAATCACCACTCGGATAGTGCCAGCATCGACCGCCCATGAAGTCTCACCGTATTTGATATTGATGCGATCAGCCACGCGGCTGGCCGTTGTGAAATCTGGATTGTAAAGCGAGAGCAAGAAATCCTGCCCCTCGTCCTTTTCCGGTACTAGCGCGTTGGTCACCTTTCCCCCGCCCGGTACACGACCGACCAGAGTATAGTTGTTCACGATGCGATTGCCTTCGTCCACCGCCACGTTGAAACCACCGATTGACACCGCGCCCTGGGCAATCGCCCGCACCGTGCCTTCCATGCCGGACATCGGCGTCATCAGCAGGGTGCCCCCCTGAAGCGAGGAAGCATCGCCTACCGAAGAGACAGTTACGTCAAAGTAGGTCCCATCGCTTTGCGAACTGGAGATCCGCCCCGTAACCATAACCGCCGCGACGTTTTTGACCTTGACCGAAGCAGCATCGACCGTCAGGCCGAGCCGTTCCATCATATTGGTTAGCGATTGCACTGTAAACTGGGTCCCGGCACCATCACCCGAACCCTCGAGACCGACGATCAAACCGTAGCCGACCAATTCGACCTCGTGTTGGTTCTGAAAGGCGCACAGATCCTTGATTCGTACTTCAGCGTTGGCATCCACGGATGGTGCCAACAAGATGACCATCAGGCTCACCATCATGGCCAGCCCGATCGGTGTTGTGAACTTCGATACGACAGTTGTCAGCATGGCCACCTCCTAGAACAGCCAGTTTAGCAACC
>CAZHDS010000191.1:0-6317 GCA_964531495.1 uncultured Ignavibacteriales bacterium | reverse complement strand
AGACCATGTCCACCGAGTTTCGCAAGAGCATGATCGACGACAAGGCCGAATTGGAGAAGGCGCAGGTAGATCTTCGGGCCATGCGCACTGATGAAAGCGAGACCAATGCCGTGCTCAAGCTAATGGACGATGTCGGTCGTATGAAGACTGAGATGCGCAAGAACCAGTATCTGCACCGTCAGCAGATTTCGAACGTTCTCACCGACGACCAGCGCGACAAACTCAAAGAGCTCCGCAAGGAAAGACGCTCGGATTGCCAAGGCCGCGGGATGAAAGGCAACTCCCCTGGAACGCGAAAGGGACATGGCATGGGGAATGGACCGGGTGATTGCGACGGCATCGGCTTTGGCTATCTGGACCCCGACGGCAACTAGAAGACCAACCTCCGAAGCGTTTCGCTTCGTTCACTCGCGAGAAACCCGCCTGTTTGGCGGGTTTCTTCTTTCAATTGTTGGGATCGAATCGGCCGGGATCAACGCCAGCTCATCCGGTACGTTCGCTGTCCCCCGGATGGTGTCGCGCCTCTGCCTGAGACTCGGACGACGAGTTTCATGACGACATATCCGAACATGAAGCCACCCACATGAGCCATCCAGGCCACTCCCCCACCGCCCGCGCCAGCCATGCCTGTGAGCGACATCAGCAACTGGAAGCCAAACCAAACACCGAGGACGATTTTGGCTGGAACTTGCACGAATCTGATGACAATGAACACGACCAGGGTTGTGATCCGAGCGTTGGGATGCAACACCATGTAGGCACCCATCACGCCGGCAATCGCCCCCGAGGCCCCCACCAGAGGTACTTGGGAGTAAGAATCGAAGATCGTATATATCGTGATAGCAGCCAGTCCTGCCAGCAGATAGAAGATCAAGAACTTGATGGAGCCAAAGTAATCTTCGACATTGTTACCGAAGATCCACAGAAAGAGCATGTTGCCAATCAGATGCATCCAGCCCCCATGCATGAACATCGAGCTGAACGGCGTCAGATATTGCGGCGCGGGTATTTCTGGCGACAACTCCAGGGAAGTCACGAGTTCGTATGGAATATAGCCGTACTGAAAAGTGAATAGCTGAAACTCTCGCTGACCCAGCATATAGGTGAACACGAAGATCAGGGAATTGACGACAATCAGCCCAACCGTGAAGTACGGCTTGCGATAAGTCGGAGCATCATCTCGGATCGGGAAGAACACAGTATCTCCTCACTCGCATAACAGCTAACGTCTCCCACTCGATCTTACGGTGAACTTCAAGTATTGTTCGAGTTTCATCCCGGCTCGATCGGTGATCTCAATGGCCAGATGATGTTCACCGTCACTCATGGGTGTCAGCGGAGCAGCCGTGAAACGCTTCGTTCCCGGATTGTATTCCGGAATCAACCACTGCCCATCGACCTTGACTATGATATTGCGGTCGTCTTCAATCCCGGCCAGATTGTCCTCAAGGAGGAAGGAAATTTTCTGATAGGGATCCGCGTAGCTCCCCCCCGCCGCAACCGACAAGCGGCTTATCTTCGGCGACTCGGTATCATAGAGTGCGGCAAAGAAACCTCCCCCAGTTGATGCTCCAAAAAGAGTATCGCCCGAGACGCGATTCGATATCCACACCCAGCGGTCATTCTTGGCGTCGAGCCAGCAGAGCCCGCTCGTTCTACCTCTGGCATTGCGGTGGGGAACGCGAAGGGCTATCTCGAAGTTGGAGCGGCAGGCGAAAACCTCAGGCAGAATTTGATAATGATCCGAACTTATCTCCCGGGCCAACCGGCCACTGGGATGATTGGAACTTACTTCAATGTACCGCGGGCCATAGAGACTCTCACGAGGGAAGCGCAAGGTCATGAAGTCGTCGACCTGAATCGTCCGTTTCCTGTCACCCCCTACTTGGTAGATAGCCACGGGATCACTGAACTCGCCAAAACCTTGCTCGGGATCAGTAGTCATTGTGACCCCGATGCGGTCAATATGCTGATACTCCGGCTTGGGAGGCACAAAACAGAAATGCTCTTTCATGCTGAAATACTGCGGGTACTCAATGCCCAACAGGCTGTCACCAGAGTAGAGACCAATCTTACATCGTGCTCCTTTGCGTACGTTGGACGCGACCTTTATGAGCAAACCATCGTCCACTACTTCATGGGAGATACCGCATCGATCCGGAGCTTTGTCCTGAAGACCATTGAAGATTTCTCCTGGTATCGCCGCTCCTCCGGCATGCACCGCCAGCGCGAGGATCGACGATTTCAAGCTAGATCCCGAAGCCCGGCACTTGAATCTTCCCTCATCCAGGGGCAAGTTCTTGACCCCGAGCGGCGGACCCCACTGTTCACCACTATTCATAATCGTGAAAACCGAATCGATGCCCAACCGCTCCCAACCATCGCAGGCGGTGAAGTAGAAGTCATCGGTTTCATTGTCGACAACAACGGTCGAATCAAAATGAAAGACACCGTCCGTCGGTATCCAGAGAAAATCAAACGACAGCTCGCTGGCGTTGTCATAGCTGTCGGTCGCTATGACTCTTAGGTTATGCCGCCCCACCGTGAGGCCGTCCTGTCCAACCAGGCCACCTCCAACCGGCAGTGTCTGAGTCGCGGAAGCATCATGGCCCCCCAATCGAAACAGACGTCGTGTCCTATCCTTCCCGGATACTGATTCGACATAATCATATTCCCAACGCGCGGTCGGCATGTTCTCGAAGGCAAGCGTGTCCAGCTCCGACTCAGAAATCAAGCGTTCATCAAGGTACAGATCCAGCCGTCGGACCGTTTGTCTCATCCCCCCCACACGCATTTGGTCGAAGACATCTACTATCACCCCAAAGGGCGCCTTGAAATAGAGTAGGGTATCAACAACGAAGCCCCCGCCGGACGCAGCGACGACGGACAAGAACAGTTTCCGCCGACCATTGTCGAACAGACTGAAGTCATCGACTTGCTGAAAGCCTACTCTCTCAAAGGTCGGGGCGATCTGATCAGTCAGTGTGAAACCATGCGTCAGGGGGTTCACTGGTATGTTACCTTTGGCTACCCGCTTCTCGAAGTGCAGATGCGGACCACCAGCCCCGGTCTGGCCAGAATAACCCAGAAAGTCTCCTTTGGTAATTGGGAGCTCCCGTGGACTTAGCTCAAAATCGACCGAGTAGCGCTGCGCCGCAAGCTGGTGTTCCTTGGTCAGCTTATCAATGGTCCCGGCCAGAACTGAGAGGTGACCGAAAACATATAGATAACCGTCCTCACCCATCAGGTAGAGGCCTTTGCCGTATCCCCGATATGACAGATTGATACGGGAGATATAGCCGCTCACCGGCGCGACTACCTGAGCACCGACCTTGCCACCCGTGCGCAGATCAATACCAGCATGATAACGGCCATCCCGAAAGTCACCGAAGCCGTCAGATAGATCGATTTCGCCTTTCAGCGGCCAGGTTGCCGGCTGGCTCCCCACCGGACAGGCGAAAAGAACAGCTAATAAGGAGGCCAGTAATACCGATAAACCGAAGGAATGGATTAAGTTAGACATATTTCCAGGTTGTTAGAGTGGCTCTTTCTGCAATCGTGGCAAAGTTATTACAGTTTGTACAAAAAAAACAGGCCTTTTTGCAATAATAATGATACCTAGCTATTGAAATAAGTTTCGGTTCCATTATATTCATGGGCTGATCCGGTCTGGTGATCGGGGCTAACTCAATTGGTAATAACAACTACTCATACAGGAGCAGTATTAGATGTTTGAAGCACTGAGAAAGATGATATTTCCGATTATCATCATCGTGCTGTTGTTCTTTGTCGGCATGATTGTGTTGCAATGGGGACTGGACCTGTCCAGCCGTGGCGTCTCCACCGCCAAGAATGTCGCCGGCATTATCAATGGTGAAGAGATCCCTTGGACCGTGTACTCGCGGACCTACAACAATCTGTACAAAGCCGAAGCCGAGAAACTGCAAGATGAGCAAGAAGTAAGTAGCGAAAAGATCCAGGAGCTGCAGACCTCGGCGTGGAATCAGATCCTGGCGGATCGGCTCATGACTCAGCAGATTGAAAAACACGAGATAGTCGTAACCGAACAGGAAGTCTACGACTATCTAAAGGGCTACCCGCCGCAGAACCTTCAGGCCATGCCCTATTTCCAGACCGAGGGCAAGTTCGACTATCAGAAGTACCTGTCCGCGATGGCTAATCCTGAGATGGCTGGGTTCTGGACTGAGATGGAACAGATAGTTCGGGTCGATATCAGAAAGATGAAGCTCCAGGAGATAGTAGTCCAGACGGCCCACGTTACTGAGCCGGAAGTCAGAAGCTACTTCATGGAGACTACGGAGCGGGTCAAGGTCGGCATGGTCAACGTTAGTTACGCCCGCTTCTCAGCCCCGCCGCCGCCGATCTCTGAGGAGGAAATCGAAGAATACTACCAGAACCACCTGGATGACTTCAAAATCGGCGAGCAGGCTTCGTTGGGCTTGTGCCTGCTCGAGAAGGCACCTAACCGCGAAGACTGGGCCCGTACCTACGAACGGTCCAAGAGCCTGTATGATTCCCTATTGGCCGGCGCCGACTTCAAGGCCATGGCCAACGATCTCTCCGAAGATATCGGTTCCGCCCAGGACAGCGGAGATCTGGGCTGGTTCCCTCCTGGCCGGATGGTGAGCGAGTTTGATCGCGCCGCCTTCTCAATGAAGGATGGCGAAATCTCCGAGCCAGTGCGAACCCAGTTCGGTTGGCACATTCTCAAGCATCATGGCTTCCGCGAAGCGGAGACACCTTCAACCAGTGAAACTCCGGTGCAAGAAGCTCATGTCTCTCACATCCTCATTAAGACATATCCTTCGACCGACGCTCTGGATGCAATCCACGAACGTTTGCAGACCTTCCGCGATGCAGCCGAGGAGCAAGGCTTCTTTGTTGTAGCCGAAGAGCAGGAACTTCCGGCCACCACGACCGGACTGTTTCAGCGCGACTCGAACATACCCAGTTTGGGAGCTAATAAGGCGGCCGAGATTTTTGCTTTCGAAACCAAACTTGGTACGATTTCCGAGGTGTTGGAAAACGAGTCAGCTTACTATGTGCTGGAAGCTGCCGCGCGTGAAGCCGAGGGACACGCCGAACTCGTGAAAGTCAGGGACGAAGTGCGTATGGCTCTCCAGAAGGAGAAGGTGCAGGCGCTTTGCCGTGACACCGCCAACGCCATCTGGGCCGAGATACAAGGCGGCGTCGATATCAAAGAGGCTGCTGAGAATCACGGCGATGAATACGAGACACCCACCGAGTTTGCTCGCGGTGCTTACGTACGTGGTCTGGGTCGCGCCCCCGAAGCAATCGGGGCTGCCTTTGGTCTGAAGAACCCGGGCGACAAAACACCGCCGGTCGAGTTTGATCAGGGTTGCGTCATCCTTGAGTTGCTGGAGAAGAATACACCTGACCTGGCCGAATTTACGGCCAAGCGTGATTCACTTCGCACACAGATTATGACTGCCAAGCGGCAGGAGCTCTTTGGGCGATGGTATCAGAATCTCATGGAGAGCTCCGATATCGTCAACAACACCCAGCGGGTTGGTGAAGAGTCCGACTACATGTAGTCCGTTTTCGGATCTGCTAGAATATCTTGCGAAAGCTCCCGGCTCATGGCCGGGAGTGTTTTTTGGTCAAGTTGCGAACCAGGCGAGCCAGCGCCACTCCCCCCCAGACAATCTCGAGCACGACAAACGGTATCTGAGCGCCGGCCCAAGCGTACCACGCCGCCAGCAACGCGCCAACGAGGTTCATCAATAGGTACCATGTCCCCTGCTGCGACAGACGGCCCATCAGATTCAATCCAAAGGCAGCAAGCAACAACGCTACCCCTGCTATACCGAATATTGATGGTGACATGCGATGGCTCCTCGTTTCAGATGTGGCCGTTTGAGTGCGGGCGAAGTCATTGATAACAATACGGCTATTGGCATCATACATCAAGCATTCCCAAGTTGCTCTTGACGTTGCTGTACGCATCTCGCATATTGGATCTATCAAAGGGCTTTGACAATATTTGTGCAAACCAATTGGGGGCTATCGTGAAGCAAACCACTGGACGGGTTCTGGAGCGATCCTGAACTCGTAGAACCAGCACGTCGTTCCTGCGAAAGGGCGTGTTGAAGAACCCCCAATGTCTGAAACATGCTTCGACTCCGCTCAGCATGACACATTGTAAGTTGCTGTCTTTCATGTCACCCTGAGCGGAGTCGAAGGGTCTTCAAAGACATAATCGACTTTGTCAACAAGCCCGGAGGGGTGGGCCACCGAACTTGAGTTATCAGATGTGGGCGGGTTTCACCAGAATC
>CAZHDS010000190.1:0-6435 GCA_964531495.1 uncultured Ignavibacteriales bacterium | reverse complement strand
TGTCATTGTTAACTCCTTCTTGCTTGTTATCACTATCAGATAAAGGGCTGCCGACGACGACTTCGCTCATTTGAATGCGTTGACCTGACCAACGCACTTCTGGTTTGATGGTGTCCTTGATTTCCTCCCTGGAAATGCCCGGTGTCGGTTCGAAACTGAGAACGCGAATGGCCATGCCTGAATCGTATGGGCTACCAGTCATGTCATTGATAGCAAGACCGATCTGATTGAGGCTGTCGATAATGCCATCAATATCCCGATTCAGAAGCCGTGTAGCCTCGAAAGGCTCCCCAGTTGCGGGATCTGTCATGCGCTTTCGAGCGCGCCAAGAGTTTGTGGCGATTTGTGATAGAGCCTTGGCAAGGTGTTGGACGTCGGGCAGAGACGCTGCATCTTGTGCATTCGTATCGCCGTGACTGACACGTTCCAAACTGGCCGCCAGATCTTGACATATCGCAGCCAAGCCCGCTTGGACCTGAAGTTCATCGGGTATGGATATCTCTATTCCATGCACTTGGACTCGATTCTGTTGAGGGGAAGCGCCGTTCTGGCGCTGCTTCCGGCCCTTCTTTGATTTCTTTGTCATAGCTTCTAACCTCTTCTCTTTTCGTTGTAGTACAAGATCACTAATTGACACCTGATGGTTTTTCCCCAAGTTCCCAACCCTCCTTGAGCATATTTTGTACGAGAGGAAACTTCTTGTGTTCCGATTCCGGAGAAACACCAGGAGGAAGACGCAACTTGTTGTCAACCTGTGCACCTACCGCCGCGCCTGCCAGAAAGCCTATTATAGTGCCCACAATGGGTAGCATGGCTGTGCCAGCAGCGGCGCCGGCAAGACCAGCGGTCCAAGTCGCACCATTCTTGCCATGGGCAGTCTTGCAGGCAGCACAACGAGGAACGGTAACTGACGACGTTCGCCACCGGACCTGCGTGCCAGTGAAAGTGGGAACGCGCGTGACGCCGGCATGCATCTTGACTTCGAGCGCCGATGCAGCGTCAGGTTTCGTCTTCTTGCAGAACCAACATTTGCCAACGATCTCCGCTTGCTCATGATTCTTCTTGGCTGCGGCGATATTGTTCTGCAGTTTCTCCTTCAGCGTTTGAGAAGGTGTCAGCCCGAGGGCCGACTTCAGAAGGTTTGTGCAAGTAAGCCAATCTTCTGTGGCGTTTCCATAGGCTATGAGGCAGAGATGATATGTCTCGACTATTTCATCTGCTGTTTCCGTAACCTCTGAATCCGTCGTTCCGAGTAGAGATCGAAGGGTATTTAAGGGCTCCGTGATGGCTTCTAAAAGGCGGGTTGCCCTGATTGCGCCAGTCTTGGGAGATGCATTTAAGCCGTTGGAAGCTTGGTTAATCGCATGGTCGATACGTTCGTGGAGCGGCTGAGTAATGACTCGCAATGTCTCAGATGTATCGTCCATACCTTGGTGAGTTTCGCGCATGAACCGAATATGAAGGGCGGCGCGATCGTGCTGTCCGACTTTCGCGAGGGCGGCCGCGACGTCGGCATTGACTTTGTCAAACGCGATGGGGAAAGCCGCGCGAAGATCTCTAACGAAGCCGGTCGTAAGTTGTGGGTCATTGATGGCCCGAACCCTGTCAGAGAGAAGGCTCCAGAAAGGCTCATGATCTGCCAGCTCTTCCCACCATTGGAAGGAATAACGCCAATAGGCTTCAACTTCCTTGGCCTGCTCGGGCAACAAGGGAGGGCCACCGGCCAGATTACGTGCTTCCCAGTCGAGTGCCACTAAATGCGAAAGTACTGCCAGATTGTGTTTAGCCGCCAGGACTTCGTCAGAGGAGGAGTCCTCGTTCTTGGTTGCAGACCAAATATCATGAGCGCGATCCATATGGCCAGATGACAGAGAAATGAGCGCCTCATCAGAACGACAGCGACTCCAATCCAGAGGCCAGAACCAGAAGAATTCATCAATAAAGCGTTTTCGAGGGTCCTGTAAACGCTGGCCAGCCTGCCGGATGGCATGGACACTGGGCAACGGTGTTGGTGCAAACGCATGCGTGTATTCATCAGTGAGGTCATCAACTTCGACTGCCATTTTAAGATCATCTAGTCGACGTTTGATGTCGCGCGAAGAAGCATCAATCGGAAGTTCAACCACTCTAAAAGCATTGTCTACGTAGAGGCGCCTGTCACAAACGCTCATTAACGCGTCGCACTGTTGTATGTTGTTACTCATTACCCGCTCCCCATGCTAAAACTCGCTTGGCGATATCTTGGACGTTTTCAAATTACCGTCAGGACGCAGATACAACTCGACGGTGTATCCGGAGACCTGATTCCCGACTATGCTAAAATCAAAGCGCTCATCCGCTTTGCTGTAAGCTGTGGAAGGACCAAACAGATAAGATTCGCCGTACCAAGTGCTGCCGGCTGCGTATTTCAGGCGGTATGAACCCAAAGGTACATCTATATCTACCGATTGCCCGGATCTCACGAACACAGTGGCAATATCCCTGCCGCTGGAATACTCCTCTATCTTGACGAAATAGTTCTGGTTATCATTGCGCGTCACTATGCGAAGCGGTGCGATGGCTTCGGCAGTACTGAAGCGCTTTATGGTCCCATTGTATGGGAGAGCAAGCGCTGGTTGGTTGAAGGTTGGTTGTGCGGGTGCAGTATACGTAGAACGAGGACGCGCGGAACTGCTTGAACTCGAAGAGGAATTGTCGTCTACGAATGCATAAATAATAAGGACAGCAACGCCAATAACCACTGCGATGAGACAGCCAGGATTGAATGATTTGCCACCAGAGGTGACAGGGGGAGGCCCAGGCTTGTTCGCTGCTGACATTGACGTATCAACACGATCCGCAATCAATTTGTTCTTCAGCACAGACGCACGCACCTGATGCAAAGTGTCGACCAGTTGCTGATCTCTCTTGGTCAACCTGTCGAGAAGGCCTATAGCCGAAGTAATTGCCTGCATAGCGAGGGCATAATCCTGATGCTCGTTGCAGGATTTGATGGTCAGCGCTCGCAACGCATGTATGGCTGCAGTCAGGACATCATCTTTATCAGACACCTTGGATATCCGGTGCAATTGTTCGGAGGTCTTTGCGCTGATCGCCGATAGTTTGTCACTATTTTGGGCTGGTCGATCCAAGATTGTGCGCAAGTTCTGTGTAAATGAAGACATGGATACAATATTCTCAAGAATGGAGACATCGTTCTGCAGTCGAGTCTTGATTTCAGGGTCATGTGCTATCTGAGCGGCAGCCCTAATGGCAGCCAGGGCAGTATCATCGTCGTCCTCACTGTTGTGTGCTTCTACAGACAGCTTTACGAGAAACTGTGCGGCTGCATCACAACATGCGACATAAACATCTGATTCCGGCCCGTTCTGGCGGGCTATGTTGTCTATCTGCGGAACTATACTGGACTGATATTCAGCATAACGGTTCCTGGATGACGTCTCCTTGTCTGCCAATTCTTGAATAGCTTCTACGAGTGGGACGAAGTCTTCCTCAAAAGAATCATTTTGGCTGACAATAGCCAGATTCTCTTGGAGGCGGTTCTTCACTTCATCCGAGTGTGCAAGGCTTAGAGCCTGAGTAAGCATGCGCTGGCACGTCGACCAATCTTCAGTCGCTCGCCCATAAGCAATTTGGCATTTGAGACACGCATCCGCGACCTCATCGAACAGGTCCATACGCTGGTGGTCTTGTGCATCATACAGGACTTCCAGCACCTGAAGTGGTTCCCTGGTGGCATTGATAAGGTCATTTACGGCCGCATGCGCATTCTTCGGCATCTTTCTTGAAACGGAGACTGCGCTCGACACGGCGGTGAGAATCCTGTCACGGATAGGCTTGACGATGCTCGCGAGAGTGTTCTCAATATTGTCCTGGCCTGCATGCGTCTCTCGCATATATGCCACATGTTTGGATGCCAACTGAAACTTGGAATTCTCGGCAAAAGAAACGGCCAAGTGAGCGTTGATCCGGTCCAGAGCCTCTGGAAATGTATAACGCAAGCGACGCGCAAACCCGGTGGTAAGACGGGGGTCGCCCATCGCCCTTATGCGCGTGGTGATATAGCTCCAGAAGACTTCGTCTTCGGTTAGATTCTCCCATCGCTTGAATGCCTCTCGCCAATATGTCGCAATTGTTGACAGTTGTTTTGCATCCAGGTCTGAGCGCAATGCCACCTGCTCTGAGTCCAGGGCTACCAAGTGATACATTACTGCCAGATTATGAACTGCCACCACTCTCTCAGTGGGGTCGGAACATGACTCAGCAGCACGCCATAATTCGAATGCGTGATCTTTGTCAGAACAGCGAATCGGGGAAAGAGCAGGATCATCGTAACCGGTTCCCCACTCGTAGGGCCAAAACCAGAAGAACTCGTCAATTATGCGGCACTGCGGATCATGAAGGCGATTTGCAGCATCGCGGATATTGTGAGAAGAAGGCGGAGGTGTTAGCGCAAACGCGTGAGTATGTTCAGCAACCGCATCACCCAAATCGTTTGCGGCTTTAAGATCGTCTACACGGCGTTTGATATCTCGAGTGGTGGCGTCGCAAGGAAGCCCCGTGATGCGAAAGGCATTGTGGATATAGATGAACGGCGTGCACATATCAAGCAGCACTTGGCAATCGGATGCGCTTGCTCTATCTACTTGTGTGCTCGGTGTTGTCATATCATTTTCACATACTCACGCCACAACGCCAGAGCCGTACTTGGCTGGCGTATTTCTGACGGAGACTTGGCGACTTGTTGAAAGCCTCTTCCATGATGTCAGCTGCCTCAATGAGTCGCCCTTCTTTCTTTGCTTTCTGTATCGCTTGCTTGACCAAATCATGGGCCTCTTTGGTGTCCGGCGGCGAGAAAGGGCCAAGAACTACTTTTGATTGCGTGGAGTGGACATGCTTGGGAGGCTCGGAGATAGCTTTGCCGGGTTGCCATTTATCGAGGGCCGCGAGCAGGTGCGAAGCATCCTGGTAGCGACGTGTAGGATCAACACTCAAGCATTTCATAACAATCTTTTCGAGTGTCTTGTCTACTTCCATATTGTACCCGCTGGGAGGAGTCAATTTCTTGTCAAAAGCATGCCTGTTGCCCCAACCTAGGTCTGGGTCGACTTCGTAGGGGAGTGTGTCTGTGAGAAGAAGGTAGAGCGTGGTCCCTATGGCCCATACATCGGCCGAACATGAGTCACCCTTTTCAGAATCAAAGGCCTCGGGGGGCTTGAACGAGAGCGTTCCTGCAGCGGTGGCCAACAGAGTGAGGGGATTTACCTTCTTTGCCAAACCAAAGTCACTGATCCGTGCTCTAAGACCATCGGCCTCATAGCCAACAAGGATATTCTGCGGCTTGATATCTCTGTGAATTACAGGTGGCTCTTGTGAATGAGCAATGGCTAGTCCACGGCAAACTTGCCTCATGACGTCTATCGTGTTTTTAAGGGGAACAAGGGTCGCGCCGTGCGACCGCCAGAACTTATCCAGACTGCCGCCGGGCACATTCTCCATTGTGAAATAGCCAAACATGCCCTTGGCTGTCTCGACGACGTTTGCATCAAAAACACGGACAATGTTAGGGTGGCCTATCTGAGAGAGGAGAATTGCCTCGCCGAGAGTATCCTCAATCTCCTTGAGGCTCATATTGGTGCGCTTGAACACCTTCATTGCCTGTCGGCCGAGGAAACGGTGGCGGACCCGATAGACCTCGGCAAAGGCCCCTTCACCAAGAAAACGCTCTACCTCGTAGGTGTCGCGTATCTGTTGACCTTCCTCTAACATTCGCATCTGTCAGCCCTGCCTTCGTTCTGATTTGTCCTGAAGCCACCGCTCCAGTGTATCTCGGTGGAAGCGCCAATGGCGGCCAACCTTGGCCGCTGGCAACTCGCCGTCGGTACACAGTTTATAAAGCGTGGACTTGGGTATTTTCAGCCAAGTCGCGGCCTCATCGGCGTTCATTACTTCATCTGTTGGCTCTGATTTCTTATTCATTGGGTTCTTACTCCCTATGCAATCTCAATAGTACTGCTTGATATATCCATACGCTTTGTCGAACAGTTCCTGGTCACGGTGCAGTTTGTATTTCAAAAGCGTCTTCCGCAGCGCCTTTTGTATTTCTCTTTCGCCGGCAGAGGTGCTCTGCCAACCGTCAAAACGAACCAGACGCACAATGTCGTCAATGTCGTTGACTATGCGCTCTATCATTACTGGCGTCTGATCTGAACTGGCTGCTGCAAAGAGATCGGTGAGTGCCGCTTTCGCTTTGTCTCGTTCGTCCTCTGGATCGACCTCCTTTTCGGCCTCAACAACAGCCTTGGCTAAAGTGAGCAGTTCTTTCAAAAAGTCGATGCTGTGGAGGAGGCCCTGTTCATGCTTTTCTTTGATCTTCTCCAGACGCTCGCCAAGTTCCACGAACTTTGGGTTGCCCTTATGTTTCCGCAGTCGAGC
>CAZHDS010000189.1:0-6447 GCA_964531495.1 uncultured Ignavibacteriales bacterium | reverse complement strand
GTAGGCGATGCCATTGAGAACCCCGATTCCTTCAGCTTGCGGAGCGAGGTTGGCCAAACGGATCCAGCCCAAGACGCGGCCGGTTTCCGGAGATACTCGGGCGATGAAGTTCCACGTATACACATTGGCCCAGATTTCGCCGTCGATGTACTCCAGTTCGTTGAGACCCTCCACGGCTCCGATATGGTCATGAACCTGTATCTGTCGGACGATCTCAAAGCTCTCTGGATCGCGAAAGACAAGCGATGACGAACCGTTGCTCATGATGAGGTGCGTCTGATCGTGGGTTAGCCCCCAGCCCTGGCCGGCGTAGATGAAGGTTCTGAGGGAGTCAAAAGTCTCCAGGTCGTATTCGAAGCAGACTTGCCCGTGGTAGGTGAGTTGGTATATCCGATCGTTGAAAATCGTGACCCCCTCCCCGAAAAGAGAATCGGGAAGGTTACGCTGGCGAATGACTTTCGCGGTCGCCAGGTCAATCTTGCGCAGCCAGGACGTACCTGGTTGGCCTGTGCCTTCGTAGAGATAACCGTCGTGGTACTCGAATCCCTGCGTGTAGGAGGCGGTATCATGATGATACTCATTGATTACTCGATAGCCGTACTCCGGAGTCTGGGGCGAGTCATCCTTGCCTTTGTCTGATGCACAGCCGACAAAGGCAAGGCACACACTCACGACTATCACAGCCAGTGCTTTCATGTTGCCATGATAGGTGATGCCTATCCAAACCGCAAGATTTGGGTTTGTCCAGCGCGGTTTAACCGCTACCAACCGAAAGTCAGGCCTTTGCGATGGGAGACACCCAGTATGGCGCGGCATTCAGAGCAAAAGTAAAGGCAGCGCTTGCCCAGATCGCCTTTCATCTCGCGATAGAGAACACGATGAATCTCCTGCTTGCAGTGAGGGCAGATCGGAAACACGTCGGGGCGATTTTCAAACTGAATCATGATTCACACTTCCTTTCGATAGAATCTGGGGCCACAACAACAGTACCGCCGATAGCGCGAATTTATTCAGGCCCAAAAAACAGGCCCTGGGGCAGACTCTACGTGTATGTTAAGTCGGCTTTGTAATGCCGTTTCTACTAACGGGTTGGGCAAATAATCGGGAAATCTTGCATCCAAAACTTGCAAACCAATTAGAGGTATGCTATCTTCTTCGGGAAGTCGATAGACTAGGTAAGAGGAAGCAAATGAGCGAGCGAATTTTAGAGATAGTCATTTTTTTGATGGATTATATGCGATCCGATCAGGATCGTTTTGCGGATACTGCTGACTTCTCCCTGACCCTCAGGAATATGGGCTATTCGGACAATGAGATTTCGTCCGCCTACTTCTGGCTAATGAATCGGTTCGACAACGCGCCCGAAGAGATCTTTGCCGATTTCCCCATGATGCACCATGCTATGCGGGTACTGAGCCAGGAAGAGCGCTTGCAATTGTCGACGGGAGCTTACGGTCTGCTTCTGAAGCTGCTCAATCTGGCGCTTATTGATGACGAAGATCTGGAGACTATCCTGGAGCGGGTCAATATCTTCGGAGCCGAGCCGATTTCCAAGGATCAGATCAAGATGGTTGCCTCGTCGATCGTTTTCGATGATTTCAACGACCTCGGTGATCTTGACGCTCTCAACACCAAGACCGGCCGCTCGATGCTGGTCAACTAAGCTATCATGTCCCATCACGGCCGGAAAATCACTCTGGGCCTAACCGGTGGCATTGCCTGTTACAAGATCCCGTACCTGGTCCGGGCGCTCGTCGCCGACGGGGCCGAGGTTCGCGTGATCATGACGCATGCCGCGACTAAGTTCATCACGCCCCTAACGCTGGAAACGGTCTCCGGCCACCCGGTGGCTGTGGAGATGTTCCCGGATGATGATTTCGTCGCCACCCGACATGTTGATCTCGGCCAGGATTGCGATCTACTGGTGATAGCTCCGGCAACGGCCAACTTTCTCGGCAAGGCTGCCAATGGTATCGCCGACGATCTACTTACGACCGTATTTTGCGCGGCGTCAGGTCCGATATTGATCGCGCCAGCTATGAACCCTGACATGTGGCAGGCAGCCGCGGTCATGCGCAATCTGGCGCAACTACGTAAGGACGGCTGCCGATTCTGTGGCCCGGCCGAGGGGGCGATGGCCTGCGACACGACCGGAGTGGGACGAATGTCCGAGCCCGACGAGATCTATACAGCCATCACAAAGTTGCTCAGCCCAAAAAAAAAAGCCTTAAACGGTAAAAAGGTCGTAGTCACCGCCGGTCCCAGTCAGGAAGCGGTCGATCCGGTCCGTTTTTTGAGCAACAACTCATCGGGGAAAATGGGATACGCATTGGCGGCGGCAGCGGTGAGGCTTGGTGCGGATACGGTCTTGATCAGCGGTCCGACTGCCCTCGATCCACCTCGTGGTGTGCGATTGGTGCCATTTCGTAGTACGGGCGACCTTCACCGGGCTGTAACAAAAGAATTTGCCGATGCTGATCTGCTGATTATGGCGGCGGCTCCGGCTGACTTCCGACCCGCGAGAGTCTCGGCTCAGAAGATCAAGAAGGGCGAAGGGCTCCGGGAAATCGCTTTGGAGCCGACCACCGATGTGCTGAAAGCTGTCTCCGAGATCCGTGGTCCCGGGCAGTACGTGGTCGGATTCGCCCTCGAGACGGAGAATGGTTTGGCCAATGCGAAATCGAAAATGAAATCTAAGAAGCTCGACATGATAGTCCTGAATCAGGTCGGTGACAATACTGGTTTCGACAGCGAGACCAACCAGGTCACGATCATTCGGCCGCGCTGCAAGCCCGAAATTTGGGAACTGGCCAATAAGCCCGAAATCGCTGACCGTCTCCTTGATAAGCTCGCCGGATTGTTGTAGATTGCAGGCTCTGTGAGGTTTTGGCATGGATGACAAAACAACGAGTCTCGAGGCACTGGTACGCCGGAGCCTGGAGGCCCAAAGCGAGATTGGGACCGATGAGATTATCCTCCCGCCGCGTGGAACGGAATTGCCGTCCGCCGCGCTCGATTCAGATTCGGATCAAACTGTTATGAGCCCTTCCGAGAGTCCCCTGGAAGAAGGGGCCGGCGCTACAGCTGCGGCCGAATACAGTTCTCTAGGCGAACACCGCGAGGCGATCTGCGAGTGCCAGCTTTGCGAGCTCGGCAAGACCCGGACGAAATTCGTCTATGGCGTTGGCAATCCGAACGCCGACGTGATGTTCATTGGCGAGGCCCCCGGCGCGGAAGAAGATCGTCGGGGCGAACCGTTCGTGGGCCGGGCCGGGCAGCTTCTGGACAAGATCCTGATCGCGATCGAATTCTCCCGCGACAATGTGTATATTGCCAACATTCTGAAATGCCGTCCGCCGGGTAATCGTGATCCGCAGCCGGGCGAGATGGAGTTGTGCTTCGGATACTTGCGCGAACAGGTGGCGCTCATCAAGCCTCGCGTGATCTGTGCGCTGGGACGAATTGCGGCCCAGGCCCTGTTGCAGACCAAGACCCCGCTGGGCAAGCTGCGAGGGGATTGGCACGAGTACGAAGGGGTGCCAATGCTGGTGACCTATCATCCGGCGGCATTACTGCGTTTTCCGGCCTATAAAAAAGATACCTGGGAAGATGTTCAGCGGCTGAAGGCTCGTTACGAAGAACTGGTTGCGGAATAGCGAATGGCCTACGGTACCAAAGCGAATAGCGCGGAAGAGCGACTAAGGGAGCCGCAATCTCTCGATGCCGAGCAATCGGTTCTGGGGTCAATTCTCAAGTCACAACAAGCCCTTGATCAGGTACTGGAAACTCTCGATAACGAGAAGCACTTCCACGTCAATAAGCACCGTTTGGTTTTCAGTGCTGTCTTAGAGCTATTTGGTCGCAACGAGCCCTGCGACATCACGACCGTTTCGGAAGTGCTTTCCACCCGTGGCGATCTGCCAAAGATTGGCGGCCGCGTATTCCTCGTCGAGCTGGTGGAATCAGTGTCATCTACCGCCAACGTTGGTGCCCACGCTAATATCGTTCTGGAGAAATCTGTTCTGCGGACTCTGATAAGGGCATCGGAAGCCATTATTCGCGACTGCTACTCAGGCCAGCGCGAAGTCAGCGAGCTGCTGGACTTTGCTGAATCCGAGATCTTTTCGATTTCCCAGGAACGGGATCGCAAGGGGTTTGTAGCTCTGCGTGAGTTGATTCCCTCGACTTTCGAGCAGATCGAGCAATTGCAAGTGCAGGACTCCGGGTTCGGAGGCCTTTCGACAGGTTTCGACGCCCTTGATACGATGACTAACGGTTTGCAAGCAGGCGAACTTGTCATCGTGGCGGGTCGTCCTTCGATGGGTAAATCATCCCTGGTAATGAACATCGCTGAGCATATTGCTCTTCAGGGTGGCAAGAAGGTGGGGGTGTTCTCTGTGGAAATGTCGGCCGAAGCGCTGGCTATTCGAATGCTGTGCGGCAAGGCGAAAGTATCACAACAGAAATTACGCGCTGGCAAACTAAGTGACGAAGAGTGGGGACGGCTGACGCGGGCCGGATCGCTTTCGGAGGCGGAAATCTACATTGACGATTCAGCCTCCTTGACGACCCTGGACATGAAGGCTAAGGCTCGCCGTCTCCAGGCCAATTATGGACTCGATCTTGTTATTGTCGACTATATCCAGATGATGTCTGCGGGGGGGCGCTTCGAAAATCGCCAGCAAGAGATGTCGAGCATATCTCGCAATCTCAAAGCCCTAGCAAAAGAGCTCCACATTCCGGTAATTGCGTGTTCCCAGCTTTCCCGTGCAGTGGAGCAGCGCGGGGGCGACCGCAAGCCGCAGCTATCCGATCTGCGTGAGTCAGGCGCCATTGAGCAGGATGCCGACGTCGTGATGTTCGTCTATCGGCCCGAGCTCTATTTCGCCCATCTTGAGAAGACCGATCCGAAGTATATCGAAGTTGAGGGGAAGGCCGAACTTATCGTGGCCAAGCAGCGCAACGGTCCTACCGGCGTGGTGCACCTAACCTTCCTCAAAGAATTTTCCAGATTCGAAAACGCCACCAAGCGGCCCGCCGACCTGCCGCACGATGCGGAACCAGTAAGCGGCGGGGATATGCCATTCTGAGGGAGGGGACATGGAGTCCGGCCTAGCCATTCTCGGACGACGCGGAGTTCGTTTCATAAACAAACTGGGAGGGATCAGCCTGATGCTGGTTCGTTTCCTGGCGTCGCTCAAAGAGTTGCATCGATCGCTGGGCCTGTTTGTCGAACAGGTCTACGTCCTGGGAGTGCGCTCGCTGCCATTGATAGTGATAATCTCGATTTTTGTCGGGGCCGTATCCGCCTGGCAGGCCGCCTATCAGTTCAAATTTATCGGAGCGCCCTTGCGCTATCTTGGTCAGGCGGTCGGGAAAGCAGTCGTCATCGAGCTGGCCCCGGTATTGTCAGCCATCGTCCTGGCTGGCCGGGTCGGAGCGGGGATTGCCGCCGAACTCGGGACGATGAAAGTTACCGAGCAGATCGACGCTTTGGAGACGATGGGTATCAGTCCGATTCGCTATCTCGTCCAGCCTCGTATCCTGGCTTGTGTCGTTATGGTGCCGTTTCTGGTCGTCTTTGCCAATTTCATCGCCATCATGGGGGCGCTGGCGGTCTCGGTGATTGGTGTGGATATCTCCACGGAGATGTTTCTGAACGGTTTTCGGAACTCGTTCAAGATCGGGGATTTTATTAACGGCCTGATCAAAGCTGGTGTGTTCGGATTAATCATCGGAACCGTCGGATGCTATGAGGGCTTCAATACCCGAGGCGGGGCCGAAGGCGTCGGCAGTGCGACCACGAACTCAGTGGTTATCTCATCGGCCCTGGTGCTGGTGTTCAATTTCATCTTCGCGGTGCTCCTGTTTAGGGTATGATCATGAGCGAGACTCTGATTACAATACGAGGCCTGCACAAGCAGTTTGGCAACCAGAAGGTCCTCTGCGGCGTTGATCTGGACATCAAGCGTGGTGAATCGATAGTGATCATTGGTCAATCAGGCTGTGGCAAGTCGGTGCTCCTGAAACACGTGGTGCGCCTGCTAGAACCAGATGAGGGAGAGGTGACCTTCGATGGCTCCAGGGTTGGTGAACTGCGGCCGTCCGCGTTGGCTGATGTGCGTCGGCGGATCGGTATGTTATTTCAGTCAGCCGCATTGTTTGATTCACTCACGGTCGCTGAGAATGTCGGCCTTGGGCTGCAAGAGTCGCGCCGCCACAACAGCCGCGATATTGACCGCATCGTAGGAGAAAAACTAAGCATGGTCGGTTTGTCGCAAGCTGGTGAGAAGTACCCTTCCGAGCTGTCCGGCGGCATGCGCAAACGGGTCGGATTGGCCCGAGCGATTGCCGATGATCCCGAGTTTCTTCTCTATGATGAACCTACCACCGGGCTTGATCCAATCACGTCTGACATGATCAACGATCTGATCGTTGAGCTGAACC
>CAZHDS010000188.1:0-6461 GCA_964531495.1 uncultured Ignavibacteriales bacterium | reverse complement strand
ATGGCCGGGCGCGAGGGGCAGATCCATGCCAAGCTGGAATACTCAGAAAACAGTTTTGCCATCCTCGGCAGCGAGTACATGATCCTCAGCCTCCGCATGGGTTATCACCTGGCAACAGTCGAGGCGATGTGTTCTCCGGAGCTCAACAAAAACTACATCAGGATGCAGTTTAGCTGCGGTGGTGCCAAGCTGGACCGGCGCATGCGTCGGGTGCGACTCATCACCGATATTCTGACGACCATGAAGTTCGAGTGTCGACACAAGTCTGATTTTATGAGCGCCACCATATCCCACAAAGATCGGCAGGCCATTTGCCGCCGTCTGCAGCTGCTCGGACGGCTGACCATGATGACCAAGCAGCTTGATATGGCCCTATCTTCCGACAAGGTCGCCGCGTGGTACACCAAAGAGTTCTTGAGCAAACTTTGTCTGGACAAAGCCACTTTTGCGAAACAAACCAAAAACGACATTCACCAACTGGGCAGCCTAAGATATCTGGAGAACGATCGTGACTAAACGCAAGATACTCGTGGTCGATGACGAGATCCACATGCTCAAGCTGTTGGAAAAGCTGATCACTGAGAGTACGCCTTTTCAACCGACGACCACCAACAACTCCCTTGAGATCCCCGAGATCTTGTCGCGAGAGCACTTTTCGGTGGTTCTGACCGACTTGAAGATGCCCGGACTAAACGGGCTCGACATCTTGCGCTGGATCAGAGAGAACGACCACGCCGAGGAAGTGATAATCATGACTGCCTTTGGCTGCTCGGTCACAGCCCGAGAGGCCCTCGACCTGGGCGCCTATGATTATTTGACCAAGCCATTTCATCGTGAGCAGATCGTTTTCACGCTGACGAGCGCGGTGCGCTTTCATGACCTCCGAAAGGAGTCGGAGCAGGTCGGCAAGATATTCGAATCAGGCACGCTGGAAGAATCACGGCAGGCGTTCGAGAGAGAGTTCTTCTTTCGCGCCGCGATCAAGTGCGGCTGGGATACCGCTGCCGTAGCCGAACTGGCGGGAGTAACTGAGGCCGAGGCATCGGCCCACCTAAAACCGTTGAAGTAGTGGAAATGTATCTTGCGGGTGGTCTCAGGCTGATTGTATATTCCGAATCAGAAGGAGTTTTCGTTTGATAAAGACAACCACAGCCGGGGACATCATGATCCCCCTGGATCGTTACCCACATCTGCCGCATTGGTTCACTCTGCGCCAGGCCATGGTGGAGATGGAGAATTCGGAGTTGGAGATTCGTGGGCGCAAGTCTATGCCCAGGGTCGTTCTGGTGTTTGACGAAAAGTACCAACTTCTGGGGATGGTCCGTCGGCGTGATATTTTGCGGGGTCTGGAGCCGAGGTTCCTGCTGGACAACACGAGTAGCGATCGGAGCCACTCGGTCCATCTCGAAGCTGACCCAGCCCTCTCGGAGATTTTCTCTGACCAGATTCTGAGCGGTGTTAAGGAACGCGCCGAGCGCCCGGTTAGTGAAGTCATGATCCCCGTCAGCGGTACCGTTGACTATGAGGATCACATCGCCAAGGTCGTTTATGAAATGAACGTCAACAAGTTCAGCCTGCTGCCGGTACTAAGAGCCGGTCGCGTCGTAGGCATCGTCCGGACGGTGGATGTTTTTCACGAGTTTGCCAAACTACTCCTGGACCCGCCTCACTCGGAAAACACCAAAGCCTGAAACCGGTATATCACCGCGTCATCTTCCAGATAAGCTTGGGTCGGCAGACCAGCCTTGCGACAGGTCTGTTCCAGGAACTCGGTCCGGTTCCAACCATAGTCCAGTGCCACCTGCGGCAGCAATAGCCCCCGCCGTTGATCTTTCACTATCATGAGTCCATCCCGACCAACCTCAATCTCCTCGATCGACTCGATCGGCTTGAGCGGCGTCAGGACCGAAATCTCCAGATGGAGGGCGCTGAGCTCCTCGGCCGTCACGGGCGAGAAACGACGATCCTTGATGGCGGCCGACACAGCGCATTCGGCCACCGTCTGCCAGAGCGGCTCAACGGCTACCGTGTAACCTATGCATCCGCGCAAACGTCCGCTTTTTTCGAGGGTGACAAAAGCCGCGCCCGGTTGACGAAGGTGGTCGGGAATGTCGAAGTCAACCTGCGAGGTGCTACTGAAGTGATTTTCGATACTCGTTCGAGCGACCCGCAAGAGCAGATCCTTGTCGGAGTCGCTAAGAAACTCACTATCATCGCCAGCCGCGGTCGAAGCCGACTCGTCGCCATCGTTGTCACGATAGATGGCCGCCGCCACATAACCAACCACGGAGCTCTTGTCGTCCGAAATGTCGCCCGAGTCGCCATACCGAAGGAGTTTCACACGGTTGGCTCCTCGAGCCAGAGCCGCTCGCAAGACAGCCACCGTGGGTCCTCCGCCGCAGGCCTCGACCTGACCGGACTCAAGCACTGCCTGTAGCCGTTCCGGATCCAGTTGCTCCAGGCAGGCGATGCCCAGTGAGTCTTTGGGCCAGCCCGTTTCGGCCGACTGGTAGTGCTGCCAATCGGTCGCAGCAATGAGAATGGTGTGGTCATCATTCGGAAGTTTCAGCAGGGCCTGGGTCAACTGATCAATGCTGCCACGGCCCTGGTGTCCCATAACCAGCGGAACCAAAAGGAACCCCGGCAGTACGGTTTGAAGATAGGGCAATTGAACTTCCAGACAGTGCTCCCTCCGATGAGCCTCGGGGATTATGTCCACACCCGCTGTCGCCAGCAGTTTCTGGCAATAGTCATCGTCGCAGATCGCGTCACCCAGCGGCGTTCGCCACTGAACCCCCGGTCCGTAGACCGAGACACCTTTGAAACTAAACTGGTGCGAGGGACCGCACAGCACCACGCGATTGATCCCGGATCCCTTCAGCAGGCTGTAGCTGTGGGCCGCGATTTCCCCTGAGTAGATCAAACCCGCGTGGGGTACGATCAGGGCGACGAGATCGCCGTCGATGGCTGGCAATTCACCTACGGCGTTAAGATGTCCCTGGACCAGAGCCTGCAGGGCCGAAGAGTCCTCCGGATAGAAAGAACCGGCCACGGCCGGCTGGCGGACCTCGGCGCTCACCAGGGGTGCGCTGAGGCAAACAACAAGTGAGAAGAGCACCACGGATTTTATCATCGTGAATACCTCCTGATCCAGTCTACTTGGGCCGCCAGAAGCGGTCAAGCTCAAAAAACGTTGCTGACCCGAGATGGCAGACGGTATAATCATATTATGAGTCGCGTTGTCATCATTCGGGTTTCCCCCTCGGCAGGAAACAAGGCGCTGGACGAAAAGAAATATCGCCAGCTGCTTCGGATCGGCCTGGTGGCTCTGTTTGACGATGATGACATCCCGGCCCGGCTGCGACAGCTGTTCCCATCCGGTTCGGTTGGCCTGAAGACTAATTGTATGGCCCACAAATTCAACTCGACCCCGGTAGCCCTAAGCCAAGCGGTCGGTGACTTGCTTGAAGAAGCTGGCATCGAGGCCAACGGTATTCTCGTGTGGGATCGCACCAGCCGCGAGCTGAAGCAGGCCGGCTACGAACTGAACGCCTCCGCCTTCGGTCGCCGTTGCCTTGGTACTGATGCCTGCCCCGGCCAGTACGGACGACAGTTCTACTCGTCGGGAGATGTATCCAGCCTGGTGAGCAACATCGTGACTGACCTTGTCGCGCATTTGATCAATTTGCCGGTTCTGAAGGACCACTCCCTGGCCGGCTTGTCTGGGGGGATCAAGAACATGTATGGTGCCATCAACAACCCCAACAAGTATCACGACAACAACTGCGATCCGTTTGCGGCGCATGTCTGCAATCTTGAACCGATCAGATCGAGACTTCGTCTCACGATCACGGACGCTATGCGGGTGCAATACCAGAATGGCCCGGGATACGACGGCGAGTATATTCACACGTACGGCGGTTTGGTGATCTCAAACGATAGTGTGGCGGCCGACACTATCGGATTGCAGATCCTGGAGCGCATCCGCCATGACCACGGCCTGCCGGATTTGCTGGCCGCCGAGCGCCCCGCCAGACACATCGCCAGTGCCGGAGCCCTTGGCCTGGGTGTTTCCGACCCGGAAGAGATCGATCTCAAGGTTCTGTTAGTAGACGCCGACGGAAGTTCGCGACCCGGAGAGATATTCTGATGCAGAGACGAAATTTCCTGCGCCAGATTGGCTGTGGAGCAGCAATCGCGGCCGGTGTGCAGACTAATTTGCTGCCGGAGTACCTGGGTGGTCTTCAGAATGCGTGTGCGTTCGATCTCAGCGACAAATTGTCATCCGTGGAGGCGCGATTTTATCGCAAGTTGCCGGAGGGCGGTATCGAGTGTGAGCTCTGCCCCCGCCACTGTCGGATCACAGATCTTGAGCGAGGCTACTGCGGGGTGCGCGAGAATCGAGCCGACACGTACCACACGCTTGTCTACGGGTTGCCGTGTGCGGTCAATATCGACCCGATCGAAAAGAAGCCCCTGTATCACTATCACCCCGGGACCAAGGCCTTTTCGCTGGCTACTGCGGGCTGCAATGTGAATTGTAAATTCTGCCAGAACTGGGAGATCTCACAGTCACGACCGGAGCAGACCGAGAACTATGGCCTATCGGTTAGTGATGCTGTCGCGCTATGTCGCGAGCGATCGGTACCGACGATTGCCTATACCTATTCTGAGCCGGTCATATTCTACGAGTACATGTATGATATCGCTTCGCGGGCCCGCCAGGATGGCATCAAGTCGGTCGTGATCACGGGCGGATTCATTGAAGAAGAGCCGCTGGCGCAGCTATTGCCTGTCGTCGATGCCATCAAGGTGGATCTCAAGGCGATACGCGAGAAGTTCTATCGTGAAATTGTGCGCGGAGAATTGCAGCCGGTTCTGGATCGACTGGTACAGATCAAAAAGAGCAATGTTTGGCTGGAGATTGTCTATCTCATTGTGCCTACGCTCAACGATACCGACGCCGAATTTCGCGAGCTGGCCCGATGGATCCGAGACAACCTGGGGAACGATACACCAGTTCATTTTTCGCGCTTTCATCCCCAGTATCTGCTAACCGGGCTACCCCCGACTCCATTGGCGACCATGGATCGGGCATATCAGATTGCGCGGGCTGAAGGGCTCAAATTCGTGTATCTGGGAAACGTCCCGGGACACGCCGCCGAGTCGACCTATTGCCCGGGATGCGGCAAAATCGTTGTCAGTCGAACGGGCTACAAGGTCGACCAGATCAATCTGGTTGACGGAGCCTGCAGTTCCTGCGGTTTGGCCGTACCCGGACGTTTCTGAGGAAAAAGAGGCTATCGATGGCAGCGGACGGAGATCGCCCAGAATGAAGAACAAGGCGTTCCTGCTTGGTTTTCTCTCCACCGGTTCGCAAGTTCTGTTATTGCGAAGCGTGATCGCCGCCTTTGGCGGTAACGAGCTATTGCTCGGGTTCGGCCTCGGCGGTTGGATAGCAGCCGTGGCCGGTGGCGCCTGGTGGGCGGGTCGAACTCGACGACAGATCAAGGTCGAATTCCTGTTCATGGTCAGCGCTTTGCTACTGGCCCCAGTGGTAGGCTTGGTTCGGCTCATGCCGATGCTGGCTATCGATACGGCCGCCGAAATGGTCGACATCCTGGCCGCGACGCTCTTCGTCGTAGTGGCCATGATTCCGGGGGGGCTGATCAGTGGCGTTCTCTTTGCACTCATCGCCCGGGAGGGATGGAAACCGTCTCAGGCGGTTCCAAGCACCTATCTCTTCGAGGGCCTGGGGGCTTTTGGCGGTGGCTTGGCCGTCACCCTGCTGGCCGGAACGCTGTTTTCCAATCTTGGCATGGCCCTGGTCCTGACGGTGTTGACGGTGGCCTGGATGGCCATCTGCTGTCGCCCATCGTCCACGTTGAGGTTGATTTTGATCACGGCTGTTGCCGCTAGTTGCGTCGCCGCCGCCGCGCCAGTTGGTCACTGGCTGGATCGAATTGTCGATGGTGTTCGCTTCAAGCCTATGACGGTGATGGCCTCAATTGACACCCCCTATTGTCACCAAACTCTGTTGCAGCATGGCAACTCCGTCTCGTTGGCGACGGACAATCTGATCGAGAACGTGCGCCCCGACACGGCCGCCGCTGAGGAAACCCTCATTCCCATCTTGTTGGTGCATCCGGCTGCCCACGACCTGCTTTGGTTTGGACGCCCGGAATTCAATCTCGCCGACCTGGCTCGCAATCTTGCTGATCTGAATGTCATCGCCGTTGATCCTCGTTCGCAGCTGCGACATATGATTGATCAGCATCTTGATTGTGGGGGCGAAATCATTCGCATTGATGCTGATCCGGTGGCTTTTCTGTCAAGTGGTGAATGGCCCCGCCACTTCGTCGCTATCGCCGTTACCTGCCGATCGACGCCGAGGTCCCAGGACAGTCGGCTCCTCAATGCTCAGTCGCTCGCCGAGATGAAGCTGTCTAGGGACGGCGCGG
>CAZHDS010000187.1:0-6480 GCA_964531495.1 uncultured Ignavibacteriales bacterium | reverse complement strand
AAAGACCGCAATAACAGAACGTTACAATAATTTCAGCCGCGGATCGGCTCCACGGACGGGGCCGACTCGCGGTATTGTTTCGACTTCATTGGCCGGGCGTTTTTGCCGATAGATTCTCTGAGACCCGTACGCGGAGACAGGAGAGTTTGTCATGCCCCACAACCGAAACAAGAACCGCCTGAGACCGATCAATTACTTTGAAGTCTATGACCCTCGTACCAGAACCTACGTCGGCAATCTAGTCGACATGTCTACCGCCGGACTGAGAGTGCTCAGCGCCCGCCCCATGGATCCGGGCGAAACCCGTGAACTGCAGATTCGGCTCCCCAGGGAAATCATGGGCGTGTATGAAATCACCGTCACCGCCGAATGCCGCTGGTGCAAGGAGTGTACTTCTCCCCTGCTGGCCGGTACCTTTGGGGTTGGGCTCCAAGTCCGAAATCTCTCCGCCGCGACCCGTGACCAGATCGAGGCGTTCATCAAAAGCTCCTATTTCCACGACTGGCGGGAGCTTCCGCAGTACGCGGCTATTTATGCCGAGACGAGTCTTTCCAGCTGATTGACAGCATCAGCTAAGCCGTTTTTCCAACCTCGTTGTCCTTCGACCGAAGGCCACGCCGATTCACCGAGTAATTGGTGCAACCGAGCGTAGATGACTCCGTAGACAATAGGCAAGCGGGTTCGTCCCGCCAATGACCAAAACGATCCGGCCCACCGAGGTCCGGACGTTGTACAGAGAAGTGTGTGTGGTCTTGCCAGGAGTCGTACATGTCGCAAAATGCTAAGTCCCGTAGGTTTCTAACAATCACAATGATCGTTCTGCTGCTCGCCGGCGGCTCTTTGTGGGCCGACGAATTCACGCCGGTATACCATCCTCAGATGGAGGTCTCGCGCCTGGATGGCACGATCAACATCGATGGCCAGCTCGAAGACAGCGGCTGGCTCACGGCAGCACCGGCCGGGAATTTTTCCGAGCATTCGCCCGGCGACCAGACCAAACCCCCGGTCGACACCAAAGTCTACATGACCTACGATAGTGATCGTCTTTATGTCGCCATCGTCGCCTACGATGATCCGGACGAAGTCAGAGCATCGATCTGTCGTCGGGAGCGTATTTTCGGTGATGACAATGTCGGGTTCTTTTTCGACACTTACGGTGATGCCACCTGGGCCTATACCATGAACTGCAACCCGTACGGTATCCAGTATGATGCCCTTTGGTCGCAGGGGCATGGTGAAGACCAAGGGTATGATCTTATCTGGGAATCGATGGGCACGGTCACCGATTCAGGCTGGCAGGTGGAAATGGCCATTCCATTCTCAAGTCTGCGCTTCCCTGATAAGGAAGAACAAGTCTGGCGGGTCGACTTCTGGCGTAACCATCCGCGTGACACCTATCGCGATTACTCCTGGGCAGCTTATGACCGGGATGAAACCTGCTGGCCCTGTCAGTGGGGCACCGTGACGGGAATACGTGGTGTCAAACCGGGCCGGGGCTTTGAGCTGATGCCCGAAGTCATAGGTTATCAAGCGGGTAGCATCAACGACGCCGGGGAGTTTGACAACCTTGACGCCGATGGCGAGGCATCGCTGGGTGTCAAATACGCCGTCTCCTCGAACATTACGGCTGAGATCACCTACAACCCGGACTTCAGTCAGATCGAGGCCGATGCGACGCAGATAGACGTCAATAGCACGACCGCTTTGTCATATGACGAACGGCGACCGTTTTTCCAAGAGGGAAGCGATCTTTTTCGCACCACGTTCTGGACGGTCTATACCCGAGCGGTTAACGACCCCCTGGTGGCCGGCAAGGTTACCGGTCGTATCGGCAAGACCAGCTTCGCCTATCTTAGCGCATACGATGAGCATACACCAATCGTAATCCCTCTGGAAAGCCGAAGCGCCTTTGTTCAGGCCGAGGGAAGTACCTCGAACCTGTTCCGCCTGAAACAGACGGTTGCGGATAACTCTCACATGGGCATCTTGGCGACCGATCGGCGCCTTGACGATGGCGGTAGCAATACACTCCTGAGCTTTGATGGCTCCTTGCGTCTTTCGCGTAAGTACTCTATGATTTGGCAGGCCATGGGCACCTACACCGGTGAGCCGGACGACACTACGATGACCGCCCACCTGATCAACCGGCACGGTAGTCACTTCGAGGATTCGAGCCATACTCTGAACTATGATGGTGAGTCTTACTGGGGCAACGCGGCGTACTTTGGTGTCGCTCGCGAGGATCGTCGTTTCAGCGTCGATCTGGCTTATCTTCAGAAGAGTCCGACCTTTCGGGCCGATCTGGGCTATCAGCCAACCAATGATCGTCGCAAAGTGCAGATCTACGGTGGTTATCACTATCGCACCGACAAGGGCATGCTACGCAGATTGTCGCCTAACCTAACCTTGAGCCGAGAGTGGAATTACCGTAACAACCTGAACGAACAAGTCATCAACTTTCAGGGTGATATTAACCTCAGCGTCTTCGCCATGAATATCCATCCCCGGTTTGTCTTCCGCAAAGAACGATACCAGGGCATTACCTTTGATGATATCTGGGAGCGGCATATCTGCATGTCGGCCACGTTCAATAGCTGGCTATCGGCCGGCGGCTCGGCCAACTATTACCACCAGATTTACTACAACGCGACCATCATGAGCAAGGCACCCTACTGGTCGGCTTGGCTTGACCTCAGACCACTTGATAACCTGTTCATCGAGAATTGGTATAACTACACTCGGGCCGAGTCGATGGACGGCGTCGAACTGTACGACGGCTTCACGTACCGTTCGCGATGGAACTATCAGTTTACTCGTGAGCTGGCCTTGCGGCTGGTCGTAGAGTACGATGACTTCAGTAAGACCTGGGATGCCGATCCGCTGATCACCTATCAGTTGAATCCGTTCTCGGTGCTGTATGCGGGCACCTCGTATGGCTATCAGGAGTACGGTATCTACGATGAGTCCGAAGGAGATGATGATCCGGTCCGTATCGGCGATGATTGGAAACTCCGGTCCCGGCAATTCTTCGTCAAGTTGAAGTACCTGTTCCAAATCTAGCATAGTTCACACCATCGAGTTCGCTGGTGTCTGAGTTAACGGACTCTTCCTGCAGCGCAATTGCAGGAAGAGCCCGTCTTCCTTTCCCTATTGACAATTAGTAGTATATTATTATACTATGATCATTACATGGAGAATCGACATCTTGAAACAACAGCATCTCGCCGCCCTGACTGAAATCGGATTGAGCCGCTTGGAGGCTGAGGTATACTCATACCTCGTCGCCAGCGTCCCCCAGACCGCCTATCGCGTCGCCAAGGAGATTGGACGTCCCACTGCCAACGTATATAAGGCGGTCGAGGCTCTCGCCCGCATGGGCGGATTGGTGATTCAGGAAGGGGACAACCGGGAGTGCCGAGCGGTTCCTGCCAAGGAGTTCCTGCACCATCTGAAAAAGGACTTTGCCTGCCGCGCCAAACAGGTTGAGCAGACGCTGGCCAGCAAGAGCCAGTCATACCAGGATGAGCGTGTGTATCAGATCCAGTCGGTGCCACTGGCTTTTGAGCGGTGCTGCACGATGCTGGAGCGGTGTCACACTATCGCCATAGTCGATGCTTTTCCGGGACCTCTGGAGCGGATCCGACCGGCGATCGAAAAAGCAGTCAGCCGCGGCATTGAAGTGCGTGTCGAAGCCTATCAACCGATCAAGATCCCGGGTGCTCACGTGGTTGTCGCTGATCTTGGCCGAGACATCCCGGAATTTTGGGGCAGTCAACAGATGAACGTGGTCATCGACGGCCAGGAGTTGCTGGCGGCACTTATGAATAACGAACTCACACGGATACACCAAGCCATATGGAGCCGCGGGCTCTATCTCTCCTGCTTGATCCACGCCGGGCTGCTCCATGAACAAACGATTGCCAGACTACTTGCGGCCATGGAGCAACCCCAGGCACTACAGAAACTCCGTTCGATCCTAAAGAGCTGCCGCTTCTTCCACAGCAGTAGTGTCCCCGGCCAAAAGGCTCTGCACCGCCTGTTTATTGCGCCGGACGAAGCCTAGAAGCACGTCCCGAGAAAGGACGAACGATGAACTTCAGAGTCCCCCCCTGGTTGGCGTTTCTGATCGGCGCCACCATATTTGTCGCCGCTCGTTGGTTGTCGTCGGCGACGGTCGATGATTCGCTCACAGAAGCCTACCCCTGGCTAACCCACGCCCTCTTGAAGACAATCCTAATAGTCGCAGCACTGGGCGGTGGCCTGATTGTCACCGGCGGCCACCTTCGTCGTCACGGATATCGTTGGCCATCCGACCTGAAGTGGTGGCCCGCGATTTGGCCTGGACTATTGCTCGGTGCCTGCGGCACCACGCTGATTCTCATCACTCCGGCCGGAGGGATGGACATGTCCAAGCTCGGGTCAGGCCTGGCTGTTGCACTATCAGTTCTGTATTCTTCGTTCTCCGAAGAAATCTTCACGCGTGGATTCATTCAGAGCCTGATGGGACACCTGACAGATGCGAAGGTGAACCTCGTGCTGGGTCGGGTATCTATTCCGGCGATTACATCAGGACTGCTGTTCGGAAGCCTTCATTTGTCGATCTATTTTGGCGGTTCCGATGTTCTTACGACCGTGATCGTCGTTACCTACACGACCATCTTGGGTATCGTAGCCGGCCATCTGTTTGAGAAATATGATAGTATTGTGCCAGCGATTATAGTGCATGTTGCGGCCAATGTCGGCGGCATTGGGGGCGGGATAATCGGAGTGATCATTCGATTTCTCATTACCGGTGAACTACCGTTACAGCCGTAGGACGGCCGCGGTCGCCACGATCCCAGGCTACTTCTCCATATGTGTCTTGAGAGCGGTCAGAACAAACTCCCAGGCGGTGTCGAAATAGTCGTAGACTTGATCCCACTTTTCGCCCTCACCCCACCCCATATGGTGCAAATCGACCCTGGTGCCACCCGGTTCATCCTCACTGACAAATAGAACTACCCTGGTCAAGACAAACCGCAGGTCCTCGAACTGAGGCGGCGCGTTCCATTCAAACGAGAGCATTTTCTTCGGCAAGAAACTCAGTACTCGGCATCCCTCACTTCCACGACTCCCCAGTGGTGCCTCCATGTCAAAAAAAACCTCGTACTTGCCGCCGACACGCAGCTCGATCTCAGCATTTGGGGACAGGAAGGACTTGATGCCATCCGTTGTCGTCCACGCCTTCCAAACCTCAGTCAGAGACGCCCTCACAACGATTTCCTTGTAGAGCTCGCGCTCGGTGGGCGCTGGGGTATGTCTTCCAGGCGAGAAGTGATCAGCGACCAGCGACGTTCGCATGGCGGATAACGCATAAGTATGAACTCCTCCGGTCACCGAAGGCTCATGGTCCATCAACGAACGGGCCTCCTCAACGCTGGCGACATTCAGCACTACCAAACCGAACCGCCCCTCGAAGACTGGTCCTGCCATGAGCACTTTGCCGCGCGCTACGAGGCTCTTGAGATAATGAAGGTGTTGCTCCATTATGGCCTCTTCGTCCGGTGTCATGTTGTCCGGCCAGCCCTCGCGGGTGCCAACTAGTCTGACGAAGTATTGCTGCGTTTCTGACACGGACACTTCTCCTTCGGCTTGCATGTTTGTGAGCGATCTCCTCGGTGGTCTAACGAGGGCCTAGTCAATCACATGGATCATCATGAAGTTGGTCGGGGCTTTCGACCCGATCGGCATGCCACCGGTGATCGTCACTCGATCGTTCTTTTGGGCCAAACCACATCTCTGGGCAACATCATCGACAGTCGAGAGCATTTCGTTGAATGACTCCGGCGATTTGATCATGACCGAGTACACCGAACGATAAAGAGTGAAGCTGTTCATGATGTCTTGGTTCGACGAAAGAGCAATGATCGGCTGAGTCGGATAAAGGCCAGATATCAAGCCACTCGTGTAGCCCGAACTGGTAAAGGCAAAGGTCGCTCTGGTCTGACACAAGTGTTCGGCCGAGCTGACCGCCTCGGCAATGGTGAATGGGATTGGCTCGCGAATGAGATGCTCATCGATATCTATCGGCGGTTGATCGTGACCATCTTCCGTGACTTTGATGGTGGCAGTCATAGTGCGCACAGCTTCGAGCGGATACGAACCGGTGGCTGTCTCGGCCGAGAGCATCACAGCGTCGGCATTGTCGAAAACGGCACTGGCGACATCGTTGATTTCGGCCCGTGTGGCCCTGGGGGAAAAACGCATCGACTCCAGCATCTGGGTGGCTACGATGACCGGTCGCTGGTGGTTGCGAGCCAGGCGGATGATTCGTTTCTGCAGCTTGGGCAGTTCGGCCGGAGGCAACTCGACGCCCAGATCGCCGCGCGCGATCATGATCCCGTCGGCCAGCAACATTATCTCGTCAAGGTTGTCGATCGCTTCTCGCTTTTCCAGCTTGGCGATTACTCGCTGACGACCACCCAACTCCTTGAGCAGGTG
>CAZHDS010000186.1:0-6524 GCA_964531495.1 uncultured Ignavibacteriales bacterium | reverse complement strand
ATGATCCTCCATATTTAGAAATCTATACTAAAGTTGCTTTAACAGGCGAACCATCGTACCTTACAGACACGGCGGTCTCCGAGGTCGGCGTGAAACAGTTTTTGCGCGCTTCATTGGATGTACTATGGAACCAACTCAACTGACCACTGACGAATCAACTGAAACCGACGCCAAGCTGAACGTGTCCGAGGATCGGATGGCGGTATTATTGTCCTGCTCAGTGGATGATAGCATGGGATCTGATCTAGTTGAGGAGACTCAGGCCGAGCTGGAAGCGATGAAAGTCAAATCGCCGCTTGAGCTGGATGTTCTGTCCGAAGCATTGGACCAGGCAAAACAAAACGGCGAGAACATAGCCGGCCTGGTGGTCGCGAAGGGGAAATCGCCCGTCTTGCCAGAGGATGGCAAACTGGAGTGGGCCGGGGAATTTTTCACAAAGGGCTACTACGTCGATCCTGAGACAAAGCAGGTCGACTATCGCCGCAGAGCAGCATCGCCTGATGTTAGGGAAGGTCAACTCCTGGTAAAGGTGTACCCCCCTCGGCCCGGCGAGGACGGCTGCGATGTATTTGGTCGCACGATACGAGTTCCCGTGCCAAAGAAGGCCAATCTTCGGGGGGGGCCGAATGTCGTCTGGAGCGATGAGGATAGCAGCTTCCGAGCCGGATGTGCCGGTCGCGTGAAACTGGCCGGGTCGAACATAGAAGTACAGCAAGCCATGTGCATCAGCGGAGACGTCGGGACGGAGAGCGGCAACGTCCGCCACGAAGGGGACGTGAGTATTGGGGGAGATGTCATTTCTCAATTCGAGGTTGTGGCCAAAGGTGACGTCGAAATCAGGGGAGTGGTAGGCGCCTGTGATATCGAGTGCGGCGGACATCTGACTGTCAAGGGCGGCATTCGCGGGAGCAAGGACAAACTGGTGAAGGCTAAGGACGGTGTTAGTGCCAAGTACATCGAGGGCGCCACTATTGAAGCGCAAGGCGATGTCCATGCCGAACTTGATATCATTCTGTCCGCCATACGAACTAGCGGTCGGGTGGATGTCGAGGGCAGGATAGTCGGTGGCAGCATCATCGCCGCGGAGGGTATTCGTGTCGGGCGAACAGGCTCGAAGGAGTTCACCAAGACGGTTCTCGTGGCCGGAGTAGACTTCCGTGTTCTGGAATCAATCAAGGATATCCGCGCGAAGAAGGAAGAGGCCAAGACGACGCTCAAGAAACTAGCCCTGGAGCGGAAGAAAATTGAGGTCAGCGCAGTCAGGCTCTCTGAAGATAAAAAAGAGGCTCTCACCAACGTGATGTTCCAGATCGAGGAGATCAAGGCGATGACCGAGGAACTAGATGAAGAAGACAAGAAAATGCACAAGCTAGTCTATGCTCACCGCGACGCTCAGATCGAGATATCCGGGGATGTCTATGC
This sequence comes from uncultured Ignavibacteriales bacterium, assembly GCA_964531495.1. GTDB lineage: Bacteria > Zixibacteria > MSB-5A5 > GN15 > FEB-12 > DAOSXA01. The sequence goes on along the minus strand of CAZHDS010000186.1, from coordinate 5,102 downwards.
TGGAACCGTGTTCCGAGTACTTGACTCACAGCACGAAGTCACAGATGCTCTGAGAGGTCCCTTGGTGGCTGCCATCGACACTGCAACCGGAGAAATAGCCCTGTCTTCAACAACCGAGAAGGAACCGGAGTAAGGCATGAAAGCAGAATACATCAACCCCTTCATTCAATCTATTTCCGAAGTTTTCGAGAATATGTTGGAGTGTGCGCCGGAAGTGGGCGACCCCCGCGTTCCCGGCCTCGAACTGGAAGCAACTGATCTGATCGGCATAATCGGTCTCTCCGGCAGCGCCCGATGTACCGTGGCCTTGAGGTTGCCAGTTACAACGGCGCTGGCCGTTATTAGCAAGATGGTCGGGGTCGATATGACGAGCGTTGACTCAGAAATCATCGATGGGGTGGGGGAATTGACCAATATCATCGCTGGCAACGCCAAGTCGAAATTCTCCGGTCAGTCCCTGTCCATGAGCTTGCCGACCGTGGTCAAAGGCAGTGTTCTCACCTCGAGCAATGTGAACGGATGCGAGTGGCTGGAGTTGCCATTCTCCAGTCCCTTAGGGAGCTTCACGCTGGCGATTAGTTTCAAACCTTCGGCTGTGGCAGAAAAGGAGATCGCTCATGAAAGTACTGGTTGTTGATGACTCGGCAATAATGCGCAGGATTATGAGTGGTGCTCTCTCCAAGGCCGGCGTAAAGGACATCGTTGAGGCATCAGATGGGAAAGAGGCCGTCGATTCCATCACGTCGGATGAAGCTATCAGTCTGGTTCTGATGGACTGGAATATGCCAAACATGACTGGAATCGAGGCCTTGAAAAAGATCCGTGCCGCCGGAAACAAAGTTCCCATTGTGATGGTCACCACTGAATCGGAAAAAGATAAGGTTATGGAAGCAATAAAGTCCGGGGCCAATGACTATCTGGCCAAACCTTTCGGTCCAAAGGACCTTAAAGAGAAGCTCGATAAGTTCGTTAACAGCGTCGAAGGTTGATAGTAAGCGAGTAAGGGAATATGGCCGTTGCTACAAAAGACAAGATAAAGGCTACGACGTTTGACCGGTTTTGTGAGCTGATCTACGATAACTCCGGAATTACTCTCGCGAGCAACAAGGAAGCCTTGGTAAAGTCCCGATTGTTGAAGAGGATGCGACAGATTGGTATTGATACATATGACGACTACCTGAGCAGGGTGACCAGCGATAAGTCAGGCATGGAAATGGAGGAGTTGCTCGACGCAATTTCCACCAACGTGACGAACTTCTACCGAGAACCCGCTCACTTCGAGCTTATGAGGACCGTGATCAAGGATTGGGTCCAGGCGGGGGCGAGTCAACTAAGGGTTTGGTCGGCCGCCTGTTCCACCGGGGAAGAACCATATACCATCGCAATAGAAGTTTTGGAGGCCCTGAGCGGCAAATCGCTGGATACGAAGATCCTGGCGACTGATATCGCGCCCAGCGTCTTAAGGTCTTGTCTCAGAGGTGAGTACTCTCTTGACAAAATGGAGTCCGTGCCCAAGCATTTCCAGACCAAGTATTTCACGAAGACGAAGGCTGAGGGAACGCAAATATATTCGATCAGTGAAAGAGTTCGGAATATGGTGTTGTTCAGGCAGTTCAATTTGAACACTGCTCCTTATCCCCTCCGGGGTCCCCTGGATCTTATTTTTTGCCGAAACGTGATGATCTACTTCGATCGAATGGTAAGGGCCCGGATTGTTGCAGAATTTAGTCGCTTACTTAAGCCCGGCGGGTATCTGTTTCTTGGGCATTCGGAGAGCCTCTCCGGTATCTCAGAAGGCTACACGAGCGTCCAACCCTCTGTTTACGTAAAGGCATAACGAAATGGCTCTTCAAACCGTGGGAATATCCGACATCAAGATTTCTGATCAACCAGAGGATGTGCTCATTACGTACTCCCTTGGCTCCTGTATTGGGGTTACCATGTACGACCCGGTTGCCGGCGTGGGGGGCATGATTCACTACATGCTACCTACTTCCAAGGTCTCTCCCGACAAGGCCAAGACTCGTCCGGGCATGTTTGCCGATACCGGCGTGCCACTGTTAGTCAAAACCCTGTATGAGAACGGAGCCACGAAGCAAAACATGGTCGTGAAGGTGGCTGGTGGCGCTCAGTTGATGGATCCAAACAAGCTCTTCAATATCGGGGAGAGAAACTTCCTCATCCTGCGCAAGCTGCTCTGGAAAAACAATATTCTAATCAAGGCCCAGGATGTGGGTGGGATGCGAGCCAGGACCATGCGTCTGGAAATATCTACCGGACGAGTGACGATCAAGTCAAGAGAGGGGGAAACCGAACTATGAGTATCAAAGAGATGATTGTTGGCAAGATATCGTCGTTTCCGACGTTGCCAGCCACGGCTCAGCGGTTGCTGATAGTTGCCGGAAATCCCGACTCCGACATCAGCGACATCGCCAAAGTGATCGAGTACGACCCGGCCCTCACTGCCAACGTGCTGAGAGCCGCTAATTCCGCCTTCGTCGGACTGTCGACTACTGTCACTTCGCTCACTGAAGCGATGATGAGATTGGGAACCAAGTTTGTCTATCAAGTGGCAGTATCCTCGCTGATCGGCTCCAACCTGAGGAAGCCCGCATCAGGATATGATCTGTCGGCCGAGGACCTCTGGCGCCATTCTGCTGCGGTCGGAATAATGGCGGACTCCCTGGCGAGGCTCCTGGGCATCAGAGATGCCGGATCGATTTATACCGCCGGCTTGCTGCACGATATGGGCAAGATCGCGATGGCCGAGTTTGTCTTGGAGTCCTATGCTGAAATCCGAGCCAAAGTAGACCATGAGAGCATGGCATTTGAAGAGGCCGAACGGGAGGTCCTGGGCGTGGATCATGCCGAGATCGGTGCCTTGATTGCCGAGAACTGGAACCTGCCGCCGGCGATTATCGAAACGATCAGATGGCACCATACTCCCACGGCTGCGCCCGTGACAAGCCCGGCCGTGGATGTTGTCCATGTTGCCGACGGCGTGTGCATCATGCAGGGACTCGGCCTCGGCCGGGACGGCTTGATGTACCGCTCGGACGACGCTGCATCGGATAGGCTGAACCTGACGGGCAAGATTATCGAACAGGCAACGTGTCAACTGCTCGATGCGTTGGCCACCATCGAGGAAGCAGAAAAACAGACGACAACGACCGAATTTGCTAGGAGGTGATTCAGTAATGGCATACAATATACTGGTCGTGGATGACTCCCGAACGATCCGCTCGGTGTTGACGAAAACACTCGGGTTGGCTGGATTGGACATCGGGGAGATATTCACTGCAGCCGACGGAAAGGAAGCTCTGGATTGCCTACGAGATAACTGGATCGACGTAGTGATCACTGATCTCAATATGCCGGTAATGACCGGCATCGAGTTGATCAATGAAATGGCCGGAGATGACCTGCTGGGGAGCATCCCGGTGATCGTAATCTCCACTGATGGCAGCGCCACGAGGATCGCCGAGCTGAAGGAGAAGGGAGTGCGGCAGTACATCCGTAAGCCGTTCACTCCAGAGGCAGTCGGGAATATCATAAGCGAAACCCTTGGAGAGATCCATGAGAGATCCAAAACTTAGAGAAGAACTCGGTGCGGTAACAAATGCCGTGTTTGAACAGACAGCGTTTGTGTTCCCTGAGCCGGCCGACCTGCTCGATGGCATAACTCTTGACGAATTCGATCTGATCATCGTGGATGTGGCCTTCAGCGGTGACAAAGAGGGTTGGGCGTCTTTGGTGGTTCCCGTCGAATTCTGTCGTGAGCTGTCGGAAAACATGCTGGGAGAAGACGTGACCGAGATCGGATCCGAAGAGGCGAGTTTCGATGCTGCCAAGGAAATCGTCAATATCATCACTGGTCAGCTCCTGACTCGGCTCTATGGTAGCACGGCCGTATTCGACCTGGCACCGCCAGAGGTTCATGAGATTTCCAAGGAACAGCTGTTCAAGGCCATCGAACAAAGAGAGCACGTCTGCAACCTGGCCGACGACTATCCGATAATCTCGATATTTTCCCTGGGCAAGGTGGCAGATGAGCATCAGAGTATTAATTGTTGATGACTCGGCAGTCGTTCGAAAGATCTTCACTGCCGAACTGGGCCGGGACCCGGGTATCGAAATAGTAGGTACCGCTCCGGATCCGTATGTTGCCCGGGACAAAATCGTTGCGCTCGAGCCGGATGTGATCACTCTTGACGTTGAGATGCCGCGGATGGATGGTATCTCATTCTTGCGTCGTTTGATGAAGCACCATCCTGTGCCGACGATCGTGGTCTCATCATTGACCAGCCACGGCGGTGAGTTGGCGATGGAAGCTCTGGACGCTGGTGCCATTGATGTCATGTGCAAACCTGGTGCAGCATACTCTGTCGGCGACATGTCAGCTGAGCTTATCGACAAAATCAAGGGGGCCGCTCAGGCGAAGCGGATCAAATTGCCAACGGGAATTGTGGCCGGTACTATCGGGCCCCAGAAATTGTCGCTGACCAAGACGACTAACAAGGTCATCGCCATCGGAGCATCAACTGGTGGTACGCAAGCCTTGCAGGCGGTGCTCACGGCCATGCCGCGAAATACCGCCGGGATTGCAATTGTTCAGCATATGCCAGAGAGTTTCACCCGGTCGTTTGCGGACCGACTCAACAGTTTGTGCGACATAGAAGTTGCCGAGGCTAAGGATGGCGATGCGATCATTCCTGGCCGGGCTCTAATCGCCCCTGGGAACTATCACATGATGTTGCAGCGGTCTGGGGCCAACTACTTCGTTCGGGTCAAGAAGGGTCCGCTGGTCAATCGGCACCGTCCATCAGTTGAAGTCCTATTCAGGTCAACCGCGCAGTTTGCCGGTGCCAATGCCATCGGAGTGATTCTGACTGGCATGGGCGCCGACGGCGCCGCCGGAATCCTTGAAATGCAGCAGTGTGGGGCGTACACCATAGCCCAGGACGAAGCCTCCTGCGTTGTCTTTGGGATGCCCAACGAGGCCATCAAGATGGGAGGGATCGACAGCATCCGATCCCTGACCGATATCCCCCAAGAGATCGTCGCCAACCTGTAATTACAAGCGCGAACGGTATCGCCCCTTC
>CAZHDS010000185.1:0-6571 GCA_964531495.1 uncultured Ignavibacteriales bacterium | reverse complement strand
GCCAGGATACTCTGACCGGAGCCGCTGGTCCATGGATTGCTTTGGCGGCATTCGCGGCGCTCGCGTTGACCCTGGCCTATGTGGCCTTTAAGGGGCTCTCGAAAAAGGACCAAGCCCCCACAGAATGAACAAAGCCGGGAGCCCGTGTGCGGTTCCGCCGTAGAATGGTAGACAACTTGGATGGCCCGCATCGTCGGAGACGGTGCGGGCTCAAATAGAGCGATCACGATAGTACGAGAGACACAATTGAAGTTATTGATCACGAAGTATCGTTGGGCGTTGATAGTCGGGGCGGCAGCTCTCGCAGTGAGACTTATATACCTGTTCCAAATCGCCCAACATCCCGGCTTTGAATTCCCGATGGTCGATGAGAAGTGGCACTGGGAGTGGGCGCACTCAATCCTGGACACATCTTTCTGGGGTGAAGGAGCGTACTTTCGGGCACCGCTCTACCCCTACTTCCTGGCCCTGCTCGCCGGCGTAACCGGCAGCTCGATATTTTGGTCCAAACTTCTGCAGCTCCTGCTAACGGCTGGCACAGCGATATTGATATTCCGCACCGCCGAAAGACTCTTTGGCCAACGTACTGCTTTTGTCTCCGGATTCATGTACGCTATCTACGGCACTCTTCTGTTCTACGAGACCATGTTTCTCATCCCGGCGCTGTTCCTGATGCTGACGTGTTGGGGGATGTATCGCATCATTGCCAACCGGGATGAACATCGCCTGCGGAGTTGGCTCATAACGGGACTGATCTTCGGTCTGGCCGCTATCGCCCGCCCCAATATCCTCCTGGTGATGCCGTTCATCGCCCTTTGGTTGTACTACATTTCGTCTGGGAAGAACATCATCAGTCGGGGTCGTCGGCCCATGGTTCTTCTGGTGGGGTTGGTGCTGGCGATCGCTCCGGTCACGGCCCGCAACGTCATCATGACGGGTGATTTCATCTTGATTTCATCGCAGGGCGGCATCAACCTCTACCTCGGCAACAACGCCGAAGCAGACGGTCTGACGATGCTCATGCCGGAAGTCGATCTTGACGAGTCCGTCAGTTGGCGGCAGTTCGGCAAAGTCACTCGGGCGGCGGCTCAACAAGAGGCCGGGCGCGAACTATCTGATGCTCAGGAATCATCGTTCTGGACCGGCAAGGCAGTCTCATTCATAAGTCACAATCCCGGTCAGTTCCTCAGCCTGATCGGTCGCAAAACGATGTACTTAGTTAACGGGTTTGAGAATAGTGACAACGGGGACATTTACTATCAACGCAATCGATCTTCGATCTTCTCTCTCCTGGTGTGGAAAGGCTGGCTCCTGTTCCCATTCGGATTATTGCTCCCCATGGCCATCGCCGGAGTCTACTTGCGACGCGAAACCTGGCGGGCCGTGCTGCCGGTGTACGTCTTCATCCTGGCCTATATTCCATCGATCGTACTGTTTCTGGTTACCGCCCGTCACCGGCTCCCACTGGTACCGTTCTTGATCATCCTCGCGGCGGCGGGGATTGTCTTGACAGTTGAACGCTGGCGTGAACTCGGGCTCCGTACCAAAATCATCGCCGCTCTGATTCTCGTTGCCTCCCTGGTGGTCTGCAACCGTGACTGGTTTGACGAGCAAGCGGTTAGCGGGACGTTCCAGATCCACATGACAGCCGGCATTCAATATGAGCAAATGGGGGACATTAAAAAAGCCGAGGCGGAGTACCTGGCTGCCGACGCTGCCTATCCCTATTCCGCACCGTTGATCAACAATCTGGCTCATACCCAGTATCGCCTAGGCAAACTGGCCGAGGCGCGGGCCAATCATGAACGATGCCTCGCCATTGACCCGGAGTACTCTCCAGCCTTCAACAATCTTGGCCTGGTAATGCGTGATCTCGGAAACAGCGATAGTGCTCTGGCGCTCTTTCGCCTGGCGTTGACCAAGGTTGATACCTCTCGCTCAGAACCGGGCGAAGTGGGTCAGATCTGGCTAAACATTGCCACCGCCTGGGACTTCGCTCGCAATCTAGATAGTGCTTCGGCGGCATACTATCAAGCAATCGCCGCCGCCCCCGAATGGGCCAAGGCATATACGCAGGCCGGAGCCTTTTTCGGCCGCCACCAGGGTTACCGACGGGCCGACTCGCTATTCCTGGCGGCTTCTGGCATGGGCACACTCACCGCCCCGGACTATTTCAATTGGGGTCTCTGCCTTATCGGTGGTGAACGCTATGAGCACGGGATTGTCGCCATGCGTCGGGCATTATATATGGACCCCGCACTCTATCAGGCAAAATACTGCATCGCCGAGGCTTATCACCGACAGGGCGATCAGCCGGATTCAGTCTGGTTCTACCTTCAACAGTCGCTGGAAGCGGCCCCGGACTACCCCCCGGCGCTTGAGATGAAGAAGATGCTCGAAGGAAATTAGCTAGCGTTTGCGACGACGCTCGATCAAGTAGTTCGAACCCTCGGTCTGTTTCACAGCCTTCTTGAGTTCAGCGAGCACGTTGGATATCTCACCGACATGGCGGAATTCGCGATTCTGATTTATCAGGACCGCTATGGAGACCGTCAGCAATGGGAACTGTTCCTCTTCACCGCGACGATTGGTCGTAGTGATATGACCGCGCTGGCGATCCTCTTGATCGTACTGGTAGGGGATGATCGAGTCAAAGGCCCGGATGACCTCTGAGCAGATTTCATCGACCAGGTCACGACCCACGATAGTGATATAGTCATCTCCGGCTACATGCCCCACAAAACCCTCGCGACAAAGATCGAAGACGATGTCCTTTATGACGCGCGCGGTAAGGCGAATGACCTTATCGCCACGATAATAACCATAGTAGTCGTTGAAAGCCTTGAAATTGTCGAGATCAGCATAACAGATGGCGAAGTTCTCACCGCTCTCAATCAGACGATTAAGTTCGCGATCGATCAGTGCCGGACCAGGCAAGTATGTTGAAGGATTTATCGATAGATCGCGATGGCTTCGCTCGATAGCCTGATCGATCCGGACCTTGACCAGTCGTTCGGACCAGTCGCCATAAATGAAGTCCTCGACCCCGTTCTCATACGCCGCGATGATATCGGACTGGCTCGGGCTGGGGTGATAGAGCACGACCGGGATGATTGACAAAAACACGTTGCGTTTGATGGCTCGCAGAGTTTCGATCTCAAAGAGGAGATCCCCTTCCGATGCCAGGACAATGACGTTGACGGGATAGCGTCTGCAGAGATCAACCAGCTCGTCGAAACTGCTGAAGAAATGAACGGCCAGGTCCTTGTCCTGATAGAAGCGGCGAATATGGAAATCTAGATCGACTTCGGAACGCATCATCGCGAAGTGACGGTATTGTCCCAGACTGAGTTCAGTTGTCTGAGGACCCTGCCAATTCTCGAGGATGGTATCTTCTGTGCTCGGCAACTATGTATTCCTGGTCAAGACGCGTGTATATCTGTGTTGTAGATATATCGGCATGCCCGAGCATTTCTTGCACTACTCTTAAATCAGCCCCTCCCTGGAGCAGGTGAGTCGCAAAAGAATGGCGAAACGTGTGCGGGGACACAGACTTAGAGATCCCGGCCCGAATTGCGGCGCGGCGGATGATTTTCCACAGACTGACTCGGGACAAGGCCCGGCCCTGACGATTGCGGAAGATCAGACCATCGTCAGTCTCGCCGCCACCCGCCTCATGAGCCCGTACAGCCTCGGCTGCATAGCCACCGATGGGCACCAGGCGCTGTTTTCCACCCTTGCCAAGGACCCGCACGAACCCGGCCTCGAACTCAATATCTCGGTAGCAGAGATTTATCAGTTCTGAGATTCGTAGACCGCAGCCGTAGAGCAGCTCCAGGATGGCCCGATCTCTTTTGCCGCCTCGAGCCTTCAGATCAACGGCCTCGATGATCTGCATAACTTCCTGCGGCGAGAGATAGATGGGATGATATCGCGTCAGGCGAGGCGCGCTGAAACCGGCCATGGGGTTGGCTGGCAGGTTTCCTTGCTCCACCAGATAAGCTAAGAAACGCTTCAGGCTGGAAATCTTCCGGGCCATGGAGGATGGTTTGAGGCCCCGGCGGCTTAGCTCTCCGATATAGCTTTGGATGAGTCTCGGGGTCACCCGTGAGGCTTTCTGCTCAGCGGTCAACTGCGTGAATTGCGCCAGATCTCTGCGATAGGAAGCAACCGTGTTCGCGGCCAGACCACGTTCCAGTTTGAGATGAGCCAGGTAGTCTTCGATGAGGAGCATCAGCATTCGATCAACTCCCGTGGGCGATGGCAATCACCGCCACCACCTTGTGACCGGCCTCTTCAAGGACCTGCTTGGCCTGCATCACCGTGACACCGCTGGTGACAACATCATCGACGAGGATCGACCTGATCCCCGTACGGGCCGGCGGCAACGCCCGAAATACACCGCTGATGTTGGCGACCCGTTTTCGCAAGCTGAGTTGGGCTTGGGGTCGGCGCTTGCGTACCCGCCGCAGTGATAGTTCATCCACAGGCAAACCGAGATACTCGCTCAGGGCCTGGGCGAACAGCAGAGCCTGATTGTAGCCTCGGAAGTCTTCCCGGCCAGGATGGAGAGCAATGGGGATCAGCTGCGTGGCCTCCAGGCCGACGATAGTCGTGGCAAAACGCTCTGAGATCTGCCGGGCAAAGAACTTAGCGGGGGAAGTAATGCCGTGGAATTTGAACTGCTTGACAATTTCATCCAGGGGAGCCACATAATCGCCGCAGAAGAATATGGGCAGGGACCATTCGCCGCACACTTCACACCGGGCCTCGTTCGGAAGGGATTGCAGGCAATTGAGACAGGTTGGTGGCAAATCATGCTCGACCGCCGCCTGGCATATTTCGCAAATGGCGTCAGGTGTTTCGGTGAATTCACCGCAACCAAGACATAGCGGCGGAAAGACAAAATCAAGAAGCGGATACCACCAGGAAGGTTCTCTAGTTTGGGGCTGAGACATAGCCTATGATAACCGTCCAGGGGGTGGCAAAACAACGAAAATCAAGATATGGCAAGCTACAGAGTTTGCAGCAACTCCTTCGCCGATGCCGCGGCCGAACCCTGAGGCTCGATCTCCAGATACTTCTCAAAATAGTAGCGGGCCGAATCCGCTTGCTGCTGAGTAGAATAGACAATGCCAAGATTGAAGTGGGCGATGCCATGCCTGGGATTTTTGTCCAGCACGGCCCTGAATTCCTCAATAGCCCGGAGAGCCAGTCCCATGCCGTGCAGGCAAGCGCCAAAGTCAACCCGGACATTTTCGTCCTCCTGCAACGCCAGCGCCCGCCGGTAGCATTCGGCAGCCATGGGGAAATTGCCCTGATCCATCAGGCCGTTGCCCATCGGCACCAGGGCTTCATATGTTGCGGGAAAGCCCTCCATACCCTGCATCGCCTCGTCGTGGCTGGCCGGTGTTGCCTGTTCGTTTGACATCGTTTCCGGCTCAGCTCCGAAGGGCGCTGCAGCCACGAGATAAACCGCGATAACAATCACGGCCAGGCCGCCCAGGATCAAACTATCGCGTCGCATGGTACTCTTTGTTGAGGTCATATCGTCTCTGGCTCCGTTCTGGCAATCCAATTTTAACTCGTTGAATCCGGTCTCCCCAGCCCAGCATAGCCCTTACCGGCCTATTATGGCAACGATAAAGAAGGACGTTTGTTCCTGGCACGATTTAGCTGACAGCTGACGACCGACAGCCTATATTCAGCCGATAGCATCGGGTTGCCATTCACAGGAGAGAACATTGAAAAGTCTATCATCCAGTATGATTACGTTTTGGTTGGTTTTTGCTGCTTTGAGTCCGTCGGTTTTGGCCTCGGAATACCAGATCACGCCGGACTCTATCAGAGCCCACATTGAGGTCCTGGCCCATGATTCGCTTGAGGGTCGGCAGATCGGTGAGGCGGGCGAATGGAAGGCGGCCCGATACTTGGCGGCCGTTTTCCTGCTGGCTGGTCTCGAGCCGCGGGGCGAAACAGGATACTACCAGCCTTTCGAATTCACAAAAGCAGTGTCTACGTCTGAAGGCAATCGCCTGAGCATCAATGGGAACGCTCTCGAACCGGAAACAGACTATTATCCCCTGCGCCAGTCCGGAGACGGATCCTTTTCGTTTGCCGAAGTTATCTCGGTTGGGTACGGCATAACGGTTGACTCCGCCGATGGAGATTATGACGACTACCGGGGGCTGGATGTCTCTGGTAAGGTCGTGCTTATAGAGCGTCATGAGACCGATGACACATCTTGTTCCGGGATCGACTTCCGCAAGTATGATCACATTAGTAGCAAGATCACTAACGCCGTGGAACGAGATGTGGCCGGTATCTTCTTCGTGACGCCGGAGCACTACGATGAGACTCCCCTCAACACGGGCTCGGCCCAGGTCAGCCGCAAAGAGATACCGATTCTGTTCCTCAAGCGCCCAACGCTGGAGCGACTTGGCATCGACCAGAAGACTCCATCGATAGAGAGTGCCGAGGGCGAGGTGCTGTTATTAACCACTATCGATTCCGGCTACAACGTGGTGGGTTATCTGCCCGGCGTCTCGGACACAACTGACATCGTCGGGGC
>CAZHDS010000184.1:5190-6590 GCA_964531495.1 uncultured Ignavibacteriales bacterium | reverse complement strand
CGGACTATCTTGAAAACGTTTGTCAATAACCTGCGCAATTCTATACTGGTCTTCCGTAGTACCGAATCGCATATTGTATTCCAGGAATAGCTTGTAGTTATTGAGCTCCAAAGTATCTACTTCCATCAAAGTTGAAATACAGTCCAAGGCCGCCTTCCGGTTCCCAGCGCGAATCATCAGCATTGTTATCTCAGTTCCCATATAAAGAGACTCACTTGCATTTCTTGGAGGTTGCTCCCAGGCATTTAGGCCAAATTCAAGGCTCCTGTGAGATAGTTCGGCCCTGTTCTTAGTGTGATTATAGAGACTTGCGTATTCAATGTATAGATTGTGGGATTTTGTGGCCTCGATTCCGTCAACAAACCTGTCAACAGCCTTTGAAGTCGTTGCATTCACATAGGCAAATGATCCTGTTATTGATAACGACATCACTATTATCGGTATGACCAGATGAGTAAGAGGTCTCTTGAGATATCTGAAGTAATAGGTCAGAACACTTGGTATCAAAATGAACACAGGCAAGGAAAACAGATCCCAATCCCTGAAGCCGCCGATCTGTGGGACAAAGAACAATATAAACATCAGAGATGGTAGTATGATCCAGAACACATAATACTTACGAAGAGTATCTTGTTGATCCCCGTCAGTTGCTTTTGAAAACAGTGAGGGGAGTAAAGCAGCGAAGGGTAAGGCTGATAGTAGCAGCCAGTTCAGGATGTTCAGCAGGTGATCCGTGGAGAAAAAGGAGATAGAATATGTCTCATCCGGGATGATTGGAATCAAATACCGTTCAAAAAAAGCAGAGCCTGAGAAACGCCCGACATAACCAGCAACCAAAGCACAGACAGGAATTACGAACAACCATTTATGTACCTTTGTAAGAAATGTCGGATTTGTTGTCTTCCATAGAATGACTACAATTACAGCCCCGGAAAACATGACAGCAGCAATACTGTGTACCAAAAACGACAAAACATATAGACCCAGAAAGCACAGTGTATTTCCCTTGCCATCGATAGTTTTTAGGCCGGAAAGAAACACAAATGGCAAGAGGGCGGCAATCATGGAATAGCTCTCTACATACCCAAAGAACATCACCGTAATGCCCGACGAAAGCATCAGGAGAAACAGACTCAGGAACTGTTTACGACTCAGGTAAAGTGAGAGCCGCAATATCCCAGCTAGAAATAGTAATCCGCATAAGGCGCTTATGACTCTATAGCATTCAGTCGCACTAAGACCCGCCGGCTGGAATATTTTCTGAAACACGATGGCGTGGGTAAGAAAATCAAGCATCTCCGTGGGCTGCCACATTCTCCCATCATGAATTTCATTGGCTCGCAAACTCCCATCACCAAGCAGAGGAATGGCCGAATGATACTCCAAGACCAGAAGAGATA
>CAZHDS010000184.1:0-5180 GCA_964531495.1 uncultured Ignavibacteriales bacterium | reverse complement strand
TACTATAGAAGTGATAGTATAGAATAGGACCACGTTTTCATTCCTACTGCTGATCAGAATGGAAAGTGTGTCCAGGAGTTGCAGTAACTTCTTGCTTACAGAAGGAATCATTAAGAGAAGGAGAATGGCGAAGACTACATATGAGAACAGCTGTGGGGTGAATCCCAGAAGATTAAAACCCCAGAGGGAACCTACCTGCAATTGATTGACCAAGATAAACGACAACAGCAACAGATAGACAAGTACTCGTGTCTTGTTAGATAACCAATTACTTGCGCCCTTTGTCATGCCAAGCCCTCAATCATAATAACACTCTCATCGTTGTACAACATGACATCATAGCAATAGCGTACGCCAATAATACACCCAGTCCCATAAAAAGGACTGGGTTTTTGAAGCATATTGGTCCTGTGATTACGGGCACGGAACCGTGGCGGAGTCAACAGTACGTTTCCACCGTAGCCCATACAGTTGTAATACTCGTATCGTCCCTTCTTGATATCGGCCCTCTCTACCGACATAGTAGTCATCGATTGGGCCAATACTGATAGTAAGAATAGTGTCATCGAAGCCCTCAGGCAATCCAGTCACATTGGACACAACCGCAGCTGCGTAGGCCACCGTATCCACTCCCGTACCAAGTGGTCCACCAGCAGGACGTACAGTCGCGGTGTAGAATAGGTCGAAGTCGGACGGATAACTCGGAGCATCGGTTAGAGCTGCCGTAGTAGTGTTCCACTGAGCACTGAAAGGTCCAGGGGACCATATCCGCAATCCATTGGTAAGCCCTTTGTGATTGCAACCTCCAGAACTCATCCTGATGTGAGAAGTAATCGGTGTCCCTGCACAAATGGAGTTGGCATCGCGGGCTCCACCAATGTGACCAATGTGTACGTCTTCAGACAATCCGGACAACAGGTAGTTGAAGTCTAAGCCATAGATTGTGCTCTGGCAATTGCCTTTTTGTAGTTTCGTTTTCTCAGTTTCAACGTTCGTTTAGTGGCTGGTGTACGTCCTCGTACACCAGTAATCGCAAGCCCACCTCAGTGCTCCAAGAAGCCATACTTCTCTACGACAGTCCTATAATCTGACCGGTCTCTGCCGGTATCATAGAACTTTCCATAGTGCAGAAGCGCCATAGTAGTATCACCCTGATCCAGGGCCATGACCATGGCCAGCATGTGGCCGCCGGAGGAACCCTGCTCGGTCGCAAACAGAGTATCGATTACGTCTGTCAGCCGATCGAATGATCGCGCCCTCAGATGGAATAGTCCTATGGCTTCGAGAATCGGAATCGATGCCGGATCAAGCTCAAGAGCATTTTCCATCGACCGGAGGGCCTGCCCAAGTCTGCCACCCTGAAGATATAGCAGCCCGAGTTCTCTTCTCAAATCGGCGAAGTACGGTCGCAATATGATCGCATCGCGATAGAACTGATGCGCCTCCTCAAAACGACCCATCCGTCCATAAACGTTGCCAGCCAACTGCAGAAAATCGCTTTGGTAGGGGTTCTGCTCGACCAGTTGCTCGGCATTCTGCAGGGCCGCCTTAAGATTGCCACGCCCCAGATCAGCGTAAGTGCGTTCAAGCAGTCGGTATTCAGGGAAATAGTCATAGCTGCGACGCATGATTTGTCTGGCCTTGGCTTTGTCGCCCTGGTCTTCATAGTAGCTGGACAGAGTAATCCAACTGGAGTGATGGCGATCCGTCAATAGCGACTCGAAACGTTCTTTTGACGAATGCAGATCAAGAGAAGTGTTCAAGTATAGCAAGCTGATAACTGCCACGATCAGGCTGTACGCTAAGGCGGTCGATGGGACAATCGTGCGTTCAGACCTTCCCAATCGCCAAAGGACCCACATTGTAGCGGGAAGCAATCCCCACGCCATGACATCCCAATCGCGTGCCATAGTGATGGCGGCACCAAAGATGACCACAAATAGCCCTGACCCCAGACTACACAAGATCCAGAAAAGATCAATACGATCGTCATTGGAGTGTCTTCTCCAGTTGATTTGTGACAGTATGATGGCCAATCCCGGAGCGACGATCATGGCCAGCTGAAAAAGATCGAGCCAGTGTTGACTACTGAGGATTGTGTAGTCCTCTGCTGGGGAACGTCCGTTGAGCAGCGGCAGCAGTAGCACCTCAATATCGATTCGGGTGCTGTACAGTATAGCCAATCCGACGAGACCAGCCGCACTCAGTGCGATTGATATTGTCCACAGTAGTCGCCGCAGTCGTGGGTTTTCCAGCTGAGCTCCGATGAGATAGACAACGCCGGGAGCGAGAGTGATGGCCTCAAGGTGGATGGCCAGGCAGGCCGCATACGCGGCTACTGCCGTGAGCCAACCCTTGCCGAAAATCAATGAATTGATAGCGGAATTGAAAAACACAAACGCCGCCGCCCAAAGCATTGGATAAAACTCGACATACCCAAAATAGAGCAACCCTCCACAGGAAAATAGCATACTACTCAATATCATTAGTCGTTTTGACGGAGTATCCGATATTGCAGCAGTCAATCGAACAGCATTGTAAACTACTATGCAGCCCGAAATGACCGAGAGAACCTGGAAAGTCCAGAGAGCGGTCGCCTCTGAGTATCCACCCTGCAATGATTGCAATAGCCTCACGATCACGGGCGACAACGGCTCGGCCCATTTGTGAATGTAGACATCCGGCCGAGAGAAGTTGCCCAGCCACTCGTAGCCGTCACCAAGAAAGTGAGTTGATGCTCTCAGCAACCAGAGCAGTATCACTGCTCCCATTGCCAGTGTTACAGCACCGATTCGGCGACTAAAGAGGAGGCTATCGATTCTATCGAGTACCGAATGTAAGTACGTCTCACTCGGGCGCAAAGTGATCAAGGCCAGAGCTATGGCAGATACGATCCAAAAGGCGATCTGAAATCCACCCGGTAGCCACTTGAGGTGGTTGACTCCCCACCACCCAGCATCGGCCCAATAGGGGGCGGTGCCAAATAGGGCAATAGTAGTGGCAGCTGTCAAAGTCAGCCCGAGTCGCGATCTGTCCATTCCCTATCCACGAATGATTTGTCCATCTCCAACATTCTATATTCCGACTTAACGTCTTCAAACAATCGGGACATCTGTAGTTGAAATCTAAGCCACAGTATATGTGCTCTGGCAATCGCCTTCTTGTAGTTTCGTCTTCTCAGTTTCAACGTCCGTTCCCGCCACATCCCCCCTCCCATACCGGAGGACATGGGAGTTGAGTGGTGTGTGACAAGCCAGTGTGTCAGGACTTCACCAATCTCTTGATCGTCAGTCCTTGCACCAAAATGGAGAATATCACAACAACATAGGTTATCGCAAGAATCAGGTCCCGCGACGGGCTTGCCGCTAACGATAGAGCTAAGGCAATCGAAATCCCGCCACGTAGCCCTCCCCAAGTCATTATCAACGTAGCGTTGTGGCTAAACGGCCTGCGAAGCTTCAAAGCGCTTACGGCTGACCAAACATTCAGAAACCTCGCGGCCAACGCAACCGGAATAGTGAGCACGCCTAACAGCAGATACTCCCACGTGAAGGACAGTACCAGGATCTCCATGCCGATCCACGCGAATAACACGGCATTGAGGATCTCATCGATCAACTCCCAGAAAGCATCGAGTCGTTCGCAAGTCGCCTCGGACATCGCCAGGCGCCGCCCGCGGTTGCCAATCAACAGTCCCGCCACGACTATGGCAATAGGACCTGACGTATGGATGGCCGAAGCGAGGGCATATCCTCCGCTGACCAATGCTAACGTGATCAGAATCTCGACGGTGTAGTTATCTACGCTTCGGAGTAGGCGGTAGGCCAGCCAGCCTACAACAAGTCCAAAGACAACCCCTCCGATCGCTTCCCTTAGAAACAGCAGGGCCACACTGCTAACAGCAAACGATCCGCCACCAACTGCGATACCCAGAAGGACAGTGAACACAACCACGCCGACGCCGTCATTGAACAACGACTCACCGGCGATCTTGGTCGCAAGCGACTTCGGCGCCTTGGTAGTCTTGAGAATCGATAACACCGCAATCGGGTCTGTCGGAGAGATCAGGGCGCCGAATACGAGGCAGTAGATATAGGGCAGAGCAACATCCATGATACCCAACATGAAGTACAAGCAGGAGCCGATGATCACCGTGGATATGACAACCCCGGCCGTGGCCAACAGCCCGATGATGGTCCTCTGCTCTCCCAGATCATTGACGTTGATGTTGAGTGCTCCGGCAAACAGCAGGAAGCTCAGCATGCCTTTCATGAGAGTCTCGCCGAAGTCGATCCCTCCCAGGAACTCCTCGGCCGACTGCTGAATGCCAAATCCCAATGCCCCTGCACCGACCAGAACTAAAGATGCGAGGAGCGTGATAGCCATCAATCCTATTGCCATCGGAAGTTTGAGGTAGCGATAGTTGAGGTAGCTGGCTAGCGCCGCGATCGTGATGAAGACTGAGAAAATGCTATAGATGCTCAAACTCTGACCGTCACCCTGGTAGAAAACACACTGAGATTCCAGATTCCGTCACAATGGAATCTACATCATTTACGCGTCATAGCAACGACGGTTTCCTATGCCCCCCGATCACTTTGGTCTCGCATCGCCAAGTCGAGTGGTACGGGCTGCTTTTGGAGCGTCGGGTGAGGTATCTGGCGCGGGGGGCTGGAGTCAGGCCGAGATTTAGTAGTCTCTATGCTTGTCCCCCACCATCCCCCCTCCCCTACCCGAGGAACGAGGGGTTAAGGGGGAGGGCTTGCGTCTGTGTCGTTCCGTGCTCAGGAATCCATCGAACACGCTTGATGGTGCCGTCATCCTGTGTCAGAAGAGTCCGGGGTTGAATTGCCGTCGTGGTTGCCCGCCATATACTGACCCTTGCGACGGTCCCTCGCCGCTCGGGACTCAGCGACAATTCCGACCGGGTCAGCCGCGAAGACTTCTGTCTCGAACCACTCCACTCCGGCATTAGCCGCAACCTCGTACTCCGCTCCGGCCGGATCGCGCATCAAGTAGCCTTCGTCGACGAGGTGTCTGCGCAATGTGACATGGTCGAATTCAATGGCTGACGCGACATCGGTCAGCCAAGTCTGGATGACACTATTCGTCTCCTTGGCAGAGTAACTGCGATCTCGGTCGAACGCCAGTGTTACGCCAAGAAAGAGAATGTGCCGGTC
>CAZHDS010000183.1:0-6682 GCA_964531495.1 uncultured Ignavibacteriales bacterium | reverse complement strand
GGCATGGATCTCGAGTTTGCTGCCGTACCCGCTTTCTCGGATAGTTTTACGGTCTTCGTCGGACCGCTCGACTACGAGATTCTCTCGGACTACGATGTGGATCTTGAGGATATGCTAGGCATCGGTACCATGCCCTTCGTCGGCTGGATCATCAAACCCTTCGCTCTCGGGATCATCTGGCTTCTCCCCCGCCTATACGACTTCGTCCCCAACTACGGCCTGGTAATTATCCTCTTCGCCTTGCTGATCAAGCTAGTGACGCTGCCACTATCTATGAAGTCATTTAAGGCGATGCAGGCAATGCGTGACCTTCAGCCGGAAATCGACAAGCTCAAGAAACGCCACAAGGATGACGCCCAGGCGTTGAACAAAGCTACTATGAAGCTCTACAAGAGCTCCGGTGTGAGTCCGATGTCCGGTTGTCTGCCTATGCTGCCACAAATGCCCCTGATTATCGCTATGTTCTCGGTCTTTCGCTCGACCATCCTGCTCCGCGATGCTCCCTTTTTCTGGTTTTTCACCGATCTTTCCCGTGGAGCATCGGGCCTAACTGATCCGTACATCCTTCTGGTTGTGATCATGGTGGCGGCGCAGTTCATATCGCAGAAGGTGACGATGCCCTCGACCGGCCAGAACAAGATGCTCGGCTATATGATGCCACTCTTTATGGGTTTCATTTTCTACAGCTACTCCGCCGGACTGGTGCTGTACTGGTCCTGCTTCTCGATCTTCGCCATGCTCGACTATGTGTTGTTTAAACGGAGTAACCCGAAGAACACCGAAGTAATGAAGGCCTGAATCCCTGAATGAGGCGCGCGACAAACTTCCAAGCCCGGGCGACGATACGATTGTCGCCATCATCACCCCGCCGGGTGAAGGTGGCATCGCTGCGCTCAGGTTGGCCGGGCCACTGAGCCGCCAGCTCGCCGAGAAACATTTCCAACCGGTCTCTCAGGGCGCTTTGAGTGCTGATCCGCTGAGAATGCGGCTTGGTCGCTTCATTGATAACGCGGGCGAGATGATCGATGAAGTCACTGCTGTCTTCATGCCGGAAGGACGCTCCTACACCACCCTGGAGCAGGTTGAAATCTTCTGCCATGGTGGCTATCAGATAGTGCGCTCAATTCAGGATGTTCTCATCAAGGCCGGAGCACGGATGGCCGAACCGGGCGAGTTTACTCGTCTGGCTTTCCTCAATGGGCGGATCGATCTGGCCCAGGCCGAGGCAGTAGCTGACCTTATAGCAGCTCACACCAAACGATCAAGCGAAGTGGCTCGTGTGCATCTGGCGGGAGCATACTCGGAGCACGTCGGGAGCATGCGCCACGAGTTGGTGACTGTGCTGGCCGAAATCGAGGCCGGAATTGACTTTCCCGAGGAAGGCATCGAACCGGCCGACAAGCGTCGATTGGCGGCTTCGCTGGGGCGACTGCAGCTTGAATTGCTGTCGCTGGCCGAGACCTACCGAGGCGGGCAGATCCTTCGCGAGGGATTTCGTCTGGTAATTGCGGGGCGTCCCAATGCGGGGAAGTCGTCGCTTTTCAATCTTCTGTTGAAGAAGCAGCGCGCTCTGGTGATGGATAGCCCCGGCACCACCCGCGACTATCTGTCCGAGTGGATCGACCTTGAGGGCATCGCCGTGAACCTGATCGACACAGCTGGGCTGCGCGAGGGGGGAGAAGCGGTTGAAAAGGCGGGGCAGGAACAGGCTCGAGAGCTGCTACTGTCGGGCGATCTGGTGCTGTGGCTCATTGTTGTATCAGTTCCCTCATGGGGCGACCTCCTTGAACACGACTTAAAAGACCTTAATAACCCAACGACTATGTTGGTAGGCAATAAGATAGATGTCGCTCAGAGCGATCAGGTCGCGCTATTGTCCGAAGTTCGGCCTGACTCGGGCGGTCTTTCCTGCATGACCGGCGAAGGATTGGTCCAGTTGGTGGAGAGGCTGGCAGTATTCGTGACAAACAGTCTGCCGGACCTGACGCAAGGGGCAATCGTCACGTCGGCGCGCCATCAACAGAAACTGAGCCTGGCGGCCGAGAGTACGGCGGCATCGATCGAGAATCTCTCAGAAGGCAGCGATTTGGAGTTAGTTGCCCTTGAATTGCGTCAAGCAATGACTGCGATTGACGAAATCACCGGCCGCATATATAATGAGGAAATCCTCGCCGAGGTGTTCTCACGCTTCTGTGTTGGCAAATAGGGACTTTCTCCCAAGTTTCACGTGAAACAGGGGGCAACGGCCAGTGTTGGGGTGAAGAAGACTCTCTTGTTCGATTGGAACTGGCATTTTCGTGGTCCAGATAGAATGAAGTCGGATGTTTTTCCATGAGTATCAAAGACGCTGACATAATAGTGATCGGTGGCGGCCATGCCGGGGTAGAGGCAGCTCTGGTAGCTGCCCGGCTGGGCCGAAAGGTCCTGCTAATAACCATGGACCGGCGCAAGCTGGGACTGATGTCGTGCAATCCGGCCATAGGCGGGATTGGCAAGTCCCATATCGTCAAGGAAGTGGACGCCCTCGGCGGTATCATGGGGCGAGCCATCGATGAGACCGGGCTCCAGTTCCGGCGATTGAACCTGTCACGAGGTCCGGCGGTTTGGTCGACTCGGGCTCAGGCGGACCGCATCGCCTATACGCGCTTTGTATCAGATTTCGTAGCCGAGCAGCCGGGGATACAGGTTGTCGAAGGCACCGCGGCGCGAATCGTGACCGAGGGAAATCGTGTCGTTGGTATGGAAAGTGAAACGGGGGAGATCTTTAGGTGCCAAGCGATCGTCGTCTGCTCCGGCACGTTCTTAAGCGGATTGATCCATATCGGCCAGGAGCAGATCTCAGCCGGGCGCAGGGGAGAGGCGGCCGCGACAAATCTGTCGCAGTCTCTGGCCGAATTGGGCCTGGAGCTGGGCCGTCTCAAGACCGGTACGCCCCCACGGCTCGATGGCGACACAATCGACTGGGGCAAATGCACGGTCCAACCCGGCGATGAACCGCCGCCGTTCTTTTCATCGCCATCGCCGCCGCGTGTTCTGGTCCAGACTCCATGTCATTTAACATATACGAGTGCGGCCACGCGGTCGCTGGTTATGGAAAACTCCGGCCTCTCCCCGATGTACTCAGGTCAGATCCGTTCCACCGGTCCACGCTACTGTCCTTCGATCGAAGATAAGTACTATCGCTTTCCCGACAAAGAACGCCATCAGATCTTTCTTGAACCGGAAGGGAATGGCACCAACGAGGTGTACCCCAACGGTTTCTCGACAGCCCTACCGCGCTCGGTGCAGGCTGATGCGATCCGGACAGTGGATGGTCTGGAGGCGGCTCAGATCACTCAGCACGGCTACGCCATCGAGTATGATTATTGTCCGAGTCACCAGGTCAAGAGTTCTCTGGAGACGCACCTCATGTCGGGGCTGTACCTGGCCGGTCAGATCAATGGTACTTCCGGCTATGAAGAAGCTGCCGGGCAAGGCTTGATGGCTGGCCTCAACGCCGCCCTTGCGATCAGCAACGAACCGCCGCTCATACTGGATCGCTCCGAAGCGTACATTGGAGTGATGATCGACGACCTTTGCACTCGCTCGACTACCGAGCCTTATCGAATGTTCACCTCGCGGGCCGAGTATCGTCTGGCCTTGCGGGAAGATAATGCCCGGGATCGTATGACTGGCTATGCCGAGCAGTACGGTCTGCTGCCGAGCGAGAAGACGGCTGCTTTTCGTGAACTTCAGCAGAAGACGGCGGCAGCGCGCGAGCTTTTTTCCCACCTTCGAGTGAAGACAGCTGATTTGGGCGAGGCGGGGGAGAGGTTCGAAAAAGCTGACCGGGTCACGCTTGAGAACCTGCTCAAACAACCGCACATTGATATCACTCAGGCGATTGTCTTGCTTTCTAAGTTTGACAGCACTTACGCTGATGAGCCCGAGGTACTTGAGCGGGCCGCTATCCAGGTCCGTTACCATGGTTATCTCGAAAAACAGCAGCGCGAGATTGACAAGTATCGAAGCATGGAGCGCCTGACGATTCCGATTGCTTTCGATTACTCCGGGCTGAACGGTCTCAAGGCGGAGGCGATCGAGAAGTTCAGTCGTTTTCGCCCTCAGTCACTTGGACAGGCCGGTCGCATTGAGGGCGTTACTCCTGGCGACATTGCCGTGCTATCGGTGCACCTCAAGCGCTATCAAGAGGAATCGCACTGAAATGGATACTTCACCCTTGGTTCATCTCTCCAGCCAGGAACTGCGCCAGCAGTTTGATCCCTCTGGGAGGCTGGAGCAGTTCCTTGATCTGCTGGAGGACGAGAACCAGCGCATCAACCTTGTTTCACGTGAAACGTCCCGCGATCGCCTGCTGGCTCTGGCAGTCGAATCACTGGTTCCGCTGGCTCTCATGGACGGGAAGTCGTTTTCCCGGTATCTTGATATTGGTTCTGGCGGCGGCTTTCCCGCTATACCGCTGATTCTCTCCGGGCGTCTCTCGATGGCGCGGCGGCCGGTCCTGGTTGAGCGAGTAGGGAAGAAATCGGCGGCATTGAGACGAATCGCCCTTGCGCTCGGTCTCAAGGTCGACTCTGTCAGCGATGATCTCACTCAAGCGAAGCTGAGCAGCAAGTTCGATCTCATCACGCTGCGCTATGTAAAACTCACACGCAAACTGCTCAAGGACGCGGCCAAACTGCTCGGTACGGCCGGCTGTCTGGTTTACTATTCCCAGCCAGAATTCGAGCCTGATGCCTCCCTTGTACGTACCAGAGTCGTCCCGTACTTGATTGACAATCAAGAACCTGAGCGACGCATTTCGATCTTCCAGCGAATCTGATTTTATTGGCCCCGAGCCGCTTTTTTCCTTGCCGAAGTCTGACTTATAGGCTAGTTTTGCGTAGGATTACACGTCATGCCTGAAACAAGGAGTGTTACTTGGGCAGAATTATCGCCATTGTAAATCAAAAAGGCGGAGTTGGCAAAACTACTACGGCTGTTAATCTTAGCTCCTGTTTGGCGGCTGCTGAAAAACGTACTTGTCTGGTCGATATGGATCCCCAGGCCAATTCCACCAGCGGGGTCGGGATAGACAAGGAGACGATCGAGGCTTCCATCTACGATGTTCTGGTCGGGAGCAAGACGGCGCGCGAAGTTATCGTTTCCACTGAGCTGCAATTCCTGAACTTGATGCCATCATCGATACAGTTGGTCGGCGCTGAAATCGAACTGGTCACTATGATATCGCGCGAGCAGTGCCTCAAGAACGCTCTGGCGACAATAGTGGAGGACTATGACTATATTGTCATCGATTGTCCGCCCTCGCTCGGACTTCTGACTATCAATACTCTGACGGCCGCTCATTCAGTGATCATCCCGATCCAGTGCGAGTACTACGCCCTGGAAGGTCTCAGTCAGTTGATGAACACGATCAAGTTGGTGCGACAACACCTCAACCCGGATCTTGATATCCAGGGGGTAGTGCTTACCATGTTCGATGGTCGGCTCAACCTCTCGCGTCAGGTCTCGGACGAGGTGCGGCAGTTTTTCGACAACAAGGTCTTCAGCACGGTCATCAATCGCAACGTCCGTTTGTCGGAAGCACCATCGTTCGGCAAACCGATCATTCTCTATGACATCCTCAGCACCGGGGCTGACAACTACATGGCTCTTACCAAAGAGGTACTAGCGCAATGACAAAGAATGCATTGGGTCGAGGACTCCAGGCCCTGATACCCACCGACCCCGAAGAAGCTACTCCATCCTTGAAGGCGCGCATGGTACCTCTTGATCGCCTAGCTCCCAACCCATACCAACCCCGGCGGACGTTTGATCAGGCTGCCCTGGCCGAGTTGGCCGAGTCATTCAAGCGCAATGGTATCATGCAACCGCTCGTGGTTCGCCAAGATGGATCCGGGTTCACCATTATTGCCGGAGAACGACGCTACCGGGCCGCTCGCCTGGCTGGTCTTCGGGAAGTCCCGGCCATGCTCATGAACGATGTGGACGAAATACGCATGCTCGAGCTGGCCCTGATAGAAAACCTCCAGCGCGAAGATCTCAACCCTCTGGAGACGGCCGACGCGTACCGCAACCTTATTGATAAGTGCGGTCTGACTCAGGGACAGTTGGCCGATCGGGTGGGCAAGAGCCGCACGGCCGTGACCAACCTGCTGCGGCTTCTGGGTCTGCCGGAGGCGGTCAAGCAGATGATTCGGGAGGGGAAACTCACTGAAGGTCATGCCCGGGCAGTGCTGGCGGTTGAAGGTGAGAAAGAGCAGTTGCGTCTGGCTGATCGAATCGTGAACGATCAACTCTCGGTGCGCGAGGTAGAACGGCGGGCAATTACTATCAAGCGGCGGCGGCTAGTGCCGAAAAGAAAGTTACCGGCCCTGGCTGAGGTCGAGTCACAGCTGAAGCAATTGCTCGGCACTTCGGTCAGGATCGTGGCGGGGCTCAAGAAGGGTCGCGTCGAGATCGAGTACTATGGTGACGAGGACCTGGACCGGCTGCTTGAGTTGTTCCGGCGAATCGAAAATCACTGATCCGGTCGCATTGCTGAGAAAGGACTAAGAAGCTGAGCAGGAATAACCCCACAGGCTACGTAACGATCTTACTGGGTCCAGATGGATCCGCGCCACGACGAGGTCTGCGCATGCCCTCGTGGATGCTCTGGCTGGGCGTGAGTCTGATCAGTCTG
>CAZHDS010000182.1:0-6712 GCA_964531495.1 uncultured Ignavibacteriales bacterium | reverse complement strand
ATGAGACTCTCAAGGTGCAGCATTTCGTAGGAAGGAGAACCGGCTTTGGCCATAAAAAAGTTACTGGTAGTAGGCTCCGATGCCGATCAAACGACCAGCATTTCCAGTGCTCTGGGTGCTGAGTGGCAGGTCATATCATCACCTTCGGGGGAGAGTGCTCTGGAGGAGATGGCCGCGGGTGGGACCGCCGCTTTGTTGTGTGCCGTGAATCTTCCGGGAATGAGCGGAGCTGATCTAGTCAAAGCTGTCAGCGATCAATTCCCAGCGACCGTGCGCTTCCTCATGTACAAGGAATCGGAAAAAGCGGTTCTTACGCAGGCTGTCAGTGCCGTGCACCAACATGTGCCCTTGCCACTGGACCCGGCAGCTCTGAAACGCGCTTTGGGCCATTCGATGAACCTACATGGCCTGCTGGCCAACGAGGAGCTTGCGGAGCGGGTCATGGCTATTGGTGGCCTCCCCAGCCCTCCCGAGATCTACAATAAACTTGTGGCCGAGCTGAATTCCGAGGATGCCAATATCCAGAGCATCTCTAGCCTGATTAGTCGTGATGTAGGCATTACGGCCAAGGTCCTTCAGATGGTCAACTCGGCCTACTTTGGATTATCGAGCCAGGTGAGTTCGGTCCAACATGCCACAAGCATGCTCGGTTTGGACGCGGTTACCAGCATTGTCCTGTCCGCGGGAGCTTTTCAGCAATTTAAGGCGTCGCCCATCGCTGGCTATTCGATTGAGAGCGTGTATTCTCACAGCGTTGCTATCGGAGCGAAATCGCGCCTGTTGGCAACCGCCTTTGGCCTCAACCGGAAACTGGCTGAGGACGCCCTTCTGGCCGGGATGCTTTCCGACATTGGTCAGGTCGTCATGCTGACCTATTTCGCCGAGGAATTTGAGGCCGCGATCGAGATGGCCACGGCCGAAAACATCCCGCTGGATCAAGCCGAGCGCGCGACCTTCGGTGTCAGCGACGCCAAACTGGGCGCTTACCTACTTTCGCTATGGGGCATGCCGGATCCGATCCTCGAGGCGGTGGCCCTTCACTGCGTGCCTCACAAGACGGTCAGCCCGGCGCTCAACGTCCTGGCCGCCGTGCATCTGGCTTACGCCACGGATTGGGATGAAACTCACAACGTCCGTGATGGGGCCGGTTCAGTTGTGGATATGGCCTATGTTAAGTCTCTGGGCATCGGCGACCAATTGGAGAGCTTGCGCGGCTTCTGTGCCGCTGAGATAGTCTGATGCTGCGGCTGAGAAGGTCGTCCAGGCCTCAAACTTGACAAGGCCTGACGACCATTCGATATTGAAAGTGGAGATTTGCGCTATCTTCTGGACCCGAAGCGAGCGTTCCGGCGTTCTCAGGATGGCGAAGTAGATTCCGAGCGTTTCGGGCCAAGATGGCTCTCGCCGGCGCGGACACGATACCTAGAGGAGAAACAAGCCATGCCCCTGGTCCCATTGAATGAAATCTACGCCAAAGCCAACAAGCATTTCTATGCCATTGGCGCTTTCAATATCAGCAATCTGGAGTTTGCCCAGGCTGTCCTCGAAGCAGCTGAGGAAATGAAATCACCGGCGATTCTGGCCGCGTCCAGCAGTGCCATCAAATACGCCGGGTTGCGCAATTTGGCCAACCTGGTCCGGGTCGGTGCGGAAGCAATCTCAGTGCCGGTGGCTTTGCATCTCGACCATGGCAGCTCCTATCAAGCCGCCATCGATTGTATCGAAGCCGGTTTCACGTCAGTGATGATCGACGCCTCCCACGATTCCCTGGATGAAAACATTCGAAAAACCAAGGAAGTCGCGGACTATGCTCACAAGGTGGGCGTGACCGTCGAGGCCGAGCTGGGCCGCCTTGGCGGTATCGAAGACGATGTCAACGTAGACGAGAAGGACGCTTTCCTGACCGATCCTGATGAAGCCGAGAGATTCGTCAGGGAGAGTGGCTGCGATGCTCTGGCGGTGGCGGTTGGAACGAGCCACGGGGCTTACAAGTTCAAGTCAGAGGCGAAACTCGACTTTGAGCGCATCGGCATCATCAAGAAACGCCTCAATATCCCCCTCGTGCTCCATGGGGCCAGCGGTGTTCCCAAGGAGCTTACCGAGAAGATGGTCAAATTCGGGGGAGAGATCGCCAACGCCAAGGGCGTACCGGATTCGGCCTACCGCTCTGCCATTGAGATGGGCATCAACAAGATCAATATCGACACCGACTTGCGGCTCTGTTTCACCAGTGAGCTCCGCCGGCTCTTTGCCGAGGAGCCGAAAGTGTTTGACCCTCGGAAAATCCTTGGCGTCGGTCGAGCTGCGATTAAAGAACTCGTCAAGAGCAAGATGGAGCTCTTTGGCAGCGTCGGAAAAGCGTAAGATCAGCCTTCGCTGCCGAGGGGTATTTCCGGCGGCGTTGGTATCCCTGCAAGATCGCCAAACTTTGCCGCCCGATCAGAATATTGATCGGGCGGCGAACTCGTCTTTGCCCTCGATCGTTTGGCTACCGCTCCGCTGGTCAATCTCGAAAAACGGCCTTGCCATTTTCTTGTGCGTCCGCCGTGGAGTCTGTATATTGCCCCCCGTGAATCACTATCATGGATGGAACCTATGCGGTATGAACTAAAATCAGTAGGCATTTGGTCGGTCACCAAAATATCATTCTTCTTCAACCTGATCGGGGGACTGATATTCGGCCTGATCTACGGTGTCCTGGCATCGTTCATGTTGGCCGTTGCGGACCAGATTCCCGGCGCGTTCGGATCGGGTCTGGACCCGGATGACTTGTCCGCGGGGATGCTCATCGTAGTGCTTCCGCTGATGTTTTCAATCTGCGGAGCGATCTTTGGCACGATGATGTCGATTATAATGGCCGGGCTCTACAATGTGATCGCGCGCATGATCGGCGGACTCGAATTCAATTTCTCAGTCATCGAGGCGAGTGCCACTAGCCAACCTGAGTACTCTTGTCCAGCAGCGGCCCCCCTTCCTCCAGTTGCGCCGGTAGCTGTCTCGCCGCCCCCGCCTCCGATGGTTCCGCCACCGCCTGCGGCCCCGATTGCACCCTTCGATACTCCAACCGAGGACGGCCTGCCGACAAAGTTGCCGGGGGGGGAGCCCGAGCCTGACCGTGACCAAGATGATCCTCCCAGCGACGAGTCGCGCTTACCATAGAAAGAAGATATGTCCCATAAACCTGTAAGAGTTCGTATTGCTCCCTCACCCTCAGGCTATGTTCATGTGGGCACTGCCCGTATGGCCATCTGCAATTTCCTTCTTGCCCGGCACGAGGGGGGGAAGTTCCTGGTGCGGATCGAGGATACCGATCGTGAGCGCAGCAAGCCTGAGTTCATCGAGGGAATTCTCGCCGCCTTTCGTTGGCTCGGTCTCGACTGGGATGAGGAAATAGTCTATCAATCTCAGCGGAGTGATCTGTATCGCGAGCACGCTGAGAAGATTCTCGAGAGCGGTCATGGCTACCGCTGTTTTTGCACCACCGAGCAGCTTCAGAAAGATCGCGAAGAAGCCCGCGCCGAGAAGCGAAATCCGCATTACAATCGGCGCTGTCTGGATCTGTCCTCCGACGAAGTCGCCCAGAAACTGGCTGACGAAACGCCGTACACAATTCGGATCAAAATCCCCGAGGGAACGACGACTTACCACGACCTTGTCTCCGGGGAATTGAGTCGTGAGAATACTGAAATCGAGGATCTGATTATCGCCCGCTCGGATGGCACCGCGACCTACAATCTGGCCGTTGTCGTTGATGATCATACCATGGAGATCAGTCATGTCATGCGGGGCAATGACCATGTGACGAATACTTTCAAACAGGTCCAAATCTACCGAGCTCTTGGTTGGGAACCGCCTCATTTCGGGCACGTGCCGCTGATTCTTCGCAAGGACAAGAAAAAGGTCTCGAAGCGACTCGGGGATAAGGACGTCATGGCGTATCGGGAGGATGGGATCCTGCCCGAGGCCATGTTCAATTTTCTCTGCCTTTTGGGTTGGTCATCGAAGACCGATCGTGAAGTATTCACGGTCGCGGAGCTGATCGACATATTTGATACCAAGGACCTCAACGCCTCCAACGCCGTCTTCGATGAAGAGAAATTACTCTCTATCAATCATGAGCATATCAGCATGATGTCGGACCACGACCTGGCCGTTATCGTCGCTCCGATGCTGGTCGAGGCTGACCTGACGTCAAAGTACTGGCTGGAGACCCGTTGGGAGTATCTACGCCAGGTGCTAACCATGCTGAAGTCCCGGGTCAGCCGCGTCTCCGATTTTGTGGAGCGAGGAGCGTATTTTTTCCAATTCGATGGGCACTACGATGCCGAAGCGGCTGCGAAGCACTTCGACGCCCAAGCAGCTGACATCCTGGAGGAAATGGCCAATCGGTTTGAGGCGCTGAGCTCTTTTGATCACGAATCTATCGAAAGCACGCTCTCGGAGATCGCGAAGGAGAAGGATCTCAAGAAGGGCCAACTGATTCATCCAACGCGTTTAGCCGTGTCCGGAATGCCGGTTGGGCCATCACTTTACGAAATGCTGGAACTGCTCTCCCAGGCGACGGTTGTGAATCGCATGCGACTAGCTGTTAAGTACATTCGCACGGCAACCTGATTGGTAGCCGAAACAGCCCTTGACCACGACCGGAAATTGGTGTATAGGTTGGATAATAGTAGAGCTTATGCGAGCTATTGATTGAAGTGGTGATAACGATGATCACCGGACTGTAATGGAACTGCCAGACTCCTGCTGAGTCTTTTGAATATAGATGGTGCAATAGTGCATTGGGAATGTCACATCTGCGGTTATCTGCACGACGACGACGATGCTCCGGATTCGTGTCCTGTCTGTGGAGCCCCCTGCAACGGGTTCGTAGAGCGATTCGGTGATGAGGGAACCGGCGCGATCCGTGGCCCCAGTTTGGGCGAAATGGATGACTTCGAGCGCGATCTCTACGCCGACTACGAAGATCAGTAGGCGGCCCCGGCGCATGCTCAGGACCGTTGCGGGTTGTTTCGCAGCCCTCCGGGACGCTGGCGACAATTGTCCCCCAGGATCATATTGCGGAAACTAATCGGACTTCACCCGGGTTGTTGTGGCCACACGGCCGTTTGGTGGCTGTGAGATCATCGGCTGCCGGACCGACTAAATCAGACGGTTGCGGCAGCGTAAAATCTCGCTTATATTGGCGCGAGCTTTGGACCAGACTTTTGACATCGATCGTATAGCTATCAAGAGGCAAGTCACCGGATGAATTTCTCAATACCGACAGAATACCGCGAAGCCTCGACAGAGGAACTCCAAAAACGCATTGAGGACTCCCGCCGGCGACTGGGCCAACGTGTCTGCATCTTGACCCATCATTACCAGCGCAAGGAGATCGTGGCCTGCGGTGATTTTGCCGGCGATAGTTTTGATCTCGCCAAGCGGGCTGTGGCCCAGGAGGGGGTGGAGGCGATAGTCTTCTGTGGCGTCCATTTCATGGCCGAATCAGCCGACATCCTCTGCGCCGAGAATCAGGCCGTTTACCTCGGCAACCCTCTGGCTGGTTGTCCCATGGCCGACATGGCCGACATGGCTGATGTGATGGAGGCCTGGGAGTTTCTGCAGCCATTTGGTGGCGCCGAGCGCTTCATGCCTATTTCTTACATGAATACGGCCGCCAGTCTCAAAGCCTTCACCGGGCGGAATGGCGGTCTCATTTGCACTTCATCAAATGCCGCCAAGGCTTATGAGTACGCCTTCGCTCGGCGCGACAAAATATTCTTCTTCCCTGATGAAAACCTGGGCCAGAATACGGCTCTCCAGTTGGGACTCAAGCCAGAAGAGATCGCTGTGTGGGATTTCGCCCGTGGTTCGGGGGGCTTGACGGAGCAGCAAATCGACCAGGCGCGCGTGATTGTCTGGAAAGGGCATTGTCACGTTCACACGAATTTCAAACCCGAACATGTCGAACAGATTCGCGCCGAGTACCCGGGGGCCAAGGTCATTGTCCATCCGGAGTGCATTCCCGAGGTTGTCCAGGCCGCCGATGCCAACGGGTCGACCAAATTCATTGTAGATTATTGCGACAAAGCTCCTGCCGGATCGATCATTGCCATTGGTACGGAAATCAACCTGATTGACCGCATGGCTCACACCTACCCTGACAAGAAGATCTTCGAGCTCTCGGGGCAAGTCTGTCCTGTCTGCGCCAACATGTATCGCACGACCCTGAACGATCTGGCCTACGTGCTTGAGAACTACCAGGATCTGAAGCCGATCAAAGTCGATGGACAGACACGGGCCGATGCCCTCAAGGCCTTGGAGCGCATGCTCGAAGTGGCCTGAGTCACACAACACCGCCGCTTCGATAGTCAATCCTGATCCTTCACCCCATCTTGCCCCTCGAACCGATCAGACTGGTGGTCCGAGACTGTCACCGATTCCAAAAAACCGGGCCCGGACGGTTGCGGATCGGGCGGACGTATGTTATCATAGTCGCCATGGCTGATCGCACTGTGCGGTCGCAGAAAACGACCTGGACGGGTGGATAAATATGAGTGAACCTGCCGTGAGAGAGCTTCTATCTGGAAATGAAGCGGTGGCCCGTGGCACCTGGGAGGCTGGAGCCCGTATGGCTGTCGCTTACCCGGGGACACCGTCAACCGAGATCCTTGAGACGCTGGCGAGAAAGCATCGCGATATCTATTCGCAATGGTCGCCCAATGAG
>CAZHDS010000181.1:0-6772 GCA_964531495.1 uncultured Ignavibacteriales bacterium | reverse complement strand
GCCGCTGTTTACACCCAGGCTGGCCTGACCGGATCCCATCGCGAGCTGGCAGCGGCCGTGAAGAGCCTCTCCGAGGCCCTGGTTAGATTGCGCGATATTCATGGCCGCATGGAGGGCTCAGCCAGACGTCTTTCAACCAGCTTGACCCGGGCCAACGAGGTTGTAGGCGGCATGGCCCAGCGTTTGGAAGTCCTTCAGGAGCCTACTGCCGAGACCGAACAGACCGACTTGCTGGCGGACAACCAGGGTCACTAGTCTTCGATAAATCACTAGGAAGGGCGGGATGAGGCGAGCCGTCGGATGGCTAAGGCGCGCTGAGTTCGGCTACGCGAGAGCGAATTTGCTGCGCTTCCGGTTCATCCGGCGCCAGCTCCAGAAAGCGCCGATAATGGCCAAGAGCAGTGGCTGCGTCGCCGCGGCCGTCGGCATACATGCCCTTGACAAGGTAGGGGAAGGGGTTGGAGACATCCTCAGCGTTGAGTCGTGTCGCCAGCGAATCAGCCTCTCGGTAGGCTCCTACGAGGTGTCTGCTCAGCATCTGGTCTACTCGAAAATCAACGTCTCCGGGAAAGACCTCCAAAGCCTGATCGGCTATTCGCACTGCCGCCGCGTAATTCTTTGTGTCACGATAGTACTGATATCGATCACGCCAGCCTTCTCGGCGGTGTGGGGCTATCATCATGACCGTGTCGATCTCTGGAACGGCCTGCTGATGACGTCCAAGAGCCATATACAGACGAGCCAGAACATCGCGTGGCTCCAACCAGTAGGGATCGTAGGCTTTGATCTGATGGAGGATGTTGATTGCCTCCGAATATCTATCCGACATGATCAAATCCTGGACGCCGCGCATGTTGATCACTTCGCTGGAGCGACTGGTCATACCTTGTTCCCAGCTGTTGGCGCGATCAAAGTCCCCAGTGTGAAAACTGGCATCTCGAAACGCGAATGATCCATCGCGGTAGAACCAGGGATACTTGTCAAAATGAGCCTCCGCCCATTTTTCAGTCTCAGCGATACACAATAGCGAGGGCAGGTAGCTCATAGGAACCAGCACTGAGACGATCGCCGCCAGTCGCAGGAGCCGCATACGAGACGGGGAAGAGTCCTTCTTTCCGTAGCTCAGAACAACGGCGGTGAATACCGCCACAGGTGTGAGATACGCTGCCAGGCGAGGCAGGTCGAGCACCACGCTGTTGATCGGATCGGCAATGAATACCAATGTGACTCCGGCCAGGGCCATGAGGCCCGCTGCGATGCCGGTATCACTGCCTGTTGAAAGTCGCCTGCGACTCACTCTCAGGTACAGGCCAAGGAACATGAGTGGGGCGGTAACAAAGAGTATCTGGAGAACGTCTCCGAGATGCTGGGTGCTGAACAAACCGTACCGGGGGAAAGGACTTTTGCCAGCTATGAATAAGAAATGATGGGCCAGGGCGAAGTCGTTTGAAGCCCGTCCATAGACATAGGCCACTCCTCCCGCCAGCAGCAGCAGCGCTACCGTGGTGGCCAGCGAAGATCTCATTCTCAGGTGCCGCAGGGTTACAAAAACTGCCGCCGGAACCAAACAGGCGGCACTGATGTGCAAAGCTATTCCCAGCAAGACCACGCCCCACATAAGCGCCAATTTGCCAAAGTCGCGCGAGCGTATTGACGTGATTGCAGTAGTCGCGAACCAGAGAGTGACCGCAACGAGGACCGGCTCGACACCAATATAGCCGAACGCTACCAGAAACTGCGGGCCGAAGAACAGCAGGACTGCCAACCACAACCGCTGGATTCCATCCTCGCTAAGAAGACCGGAGAGCTTGACGGCGGCGATCAATGACAAGATCGTGCAGGCATAGCTGAGGAAACGCCAGGCCATGACGCCCGCCGTGTTGCTTTCGAGACCGATCAACTTCCCCAACGAGAACAGACCGCCGACGATTGTGATCGTGCCGTATTCGAACCATGGGGGAATAATTCTCAGGGACTGGGCGATCTGAGCGACGCGGAGGTTTCCCCCGGCCCAGACGAACGAATCGACGTGGAATATGACCAGCAAGCCGAACAGGATGAGTATGCTCGCCATAATCCGCCTGGGAGTGCCTACCAACGACTCGAAAGAATCTGGTCGTTTGATTACTATGTAAGTTAGCGCGAGGGCCACCACCGACCATGTGATCGGCCACCAAATCGGCAGGGTCGACCACGGTACGAAGGACCAATTGTTGTAGAAAATAGCCGAGCCGAACAATCTCCCGATCAAGAACAGGAGGGCGATCCCGGCCAAGACGAGAATGCCATCGCGATACTGATTCTTCTCGGCCATAGCGATGGAGCTAGAACTCCTGTCTACCCTCCAGTGCCCGCCCCAGAGTAGCTGAGTCAGCGAATTCAAGGTCAGATCCGACTGGCAAACCTCGGGCGATACGGGTCGCCTTGATGCCGAGCGGTTTGAGCAGGCGTGCCAGATAGATCGCTGTGGCTTCACCCTCGACATTGGGGTTGGTCGCGATCACGATTTCAGCTACGGACTCATCCAGCCGACTGAGCAGCTCTCTAATCTTGAGATCGTCCGGGCCGATGCCGTCCAGGGGCGAAAGCCGTCCGCCCAGAACATGGAACAGTCCGTTGAATCCCTCCACCCGATCCATCGCCTCAGCGTCGGGTGATTCCTCAACGACGCAGATCAGGTCCTGACGTCTTTTGGGATCGTTGCAAATGCGACAGGGATCACCCTCTGAGATATTGTGGCACACACTGCATATGCCGACCTTGTCCTTGACCTGGACAATGAGGTCAGCCAGCTCCAACGCTTCCTCTTTGGAAAGCTTCAGAATATGATAGGCGATGCGAGCCGCCGATTTGCGACCAATGCCGGGCATGCGAGCCAGACGATTGGCCAGTTGTTCGACAGTTCCTGCTGATTTGAACATGATAGGGATCCCTACATCGGCAGGTTCAGACCAGGAATACTCAGGCCGCCAGTCAGAGACGACATGCGTTCGGTCTGCAATTCCTGAGCCTTCTGCCGAGCTTGGTTGATGGCTGCCACAACAAGATCCTGAAGCATCTCGATTTCTTCCTTGTCAACAACCTCAGGATCGATCGTGATCGAGATAATATCCTGTTTGCCATTGGCAACGACGGTAACCATGCCGCCGCCCGAGCTGCCTTCGACCTCTTCCGCCTCAAGTTCAACCTGCATCTGCTCCATTTTGGCCTGCATTGCCTGAACCTGCTTCATCATATTGCCGATGCCGCCCTTACTCATGGTGTGCTCCTTATATTCTGCCGTGCTACTACTTCTGTTTCCTGACCCCAACGATCTCACCATCAAACTTGTCCACTAACTGGCGGATTCGTGGGGACTGTTCCAAGATCTCTTTCGCGTTGGCCTTGTGCCCGCTTTCACTATCAGAATTGTCGCGCGGGTGACTGGCAGTGGCATCAATCTCAAAAGCCACCTCCAGATTGGCCTCATATTGACGTCCCAGAGTGGCGACAATCAAGCTTAAATTGCTTTTTCGTTCCACCACCTGACGGGCGGCGGTTCCAGCCGGTCCGAACACCATGCTAATCCTATTGCCCGTCACATTGCGGATTTCAGCCATAGCCAATTGCGAGGCCAGCATGCTGCTCTGTGTGCGAAGAGCTTTCATGAAGCTACTCCAGCCGGACTTTATCTCAGTGATCCGGATCATCTTGTCAGCGTACTTGGGTGGTTCTTCTGGCGTCGGCTCCGCGCCGCGTTTCAGGCGGACCGGCGGGGGAGAGCTTACCGCCTCAGGCTTTTTTTTTTGACCGAGTGGCGACCTGACCGGATTCGCGATAGTTGTCTGCCCGAGATGACTCAGAACTTCTGCAATGCTGACGGTTGAGGCCATCGAGGCCATGCGCACTGCTGCCACCTCCAACACCAGTCGTTCGTTGAGACCGGACCGGGCTTTCAGGTCGCTATCGAGGGCCGCTCCGATGCCGATAAGACGGATCACATCACCCACCTGGAGCTGTTCGGCTTGAGCGGTCAATTCCGCGAGTTCATCGCTGGTCACGTCCAGCATCTCGCCGCTCTGTATGTCTGTCGTCAGCAGAAGTAACTTGCGCAGGTATTCGAGTAGATCGGCTACGAAATCGGAGGCATCAGTGCCACCATCGATAACATTCTTGGCCAGGCCCAACGCGATTTTGCAGTCGCTGGCGATGATAGCTGCCACGAAATCATGCAGGAGCCTTCGATCGACCAAACCAAGCGCGCTGACCACGATCTCTGCGGTGATCTGTTCACCGGAAAAAGCGGCAATCTGATCCAGCAGTGACAGGGCATCACGGACCGAGCCATCAGCCTTGCGCGCCAGAATCGCCAGCGCCTCGTCATCGATTTCGAGTTTTTCCTGTTCCGCGATCCACCGCATGTGACC
Source organism: uncultured Ignavibacteriales bacterium (assembly GCA_964531495.1). Classification (GTDB taxonomy): domain Bacteria; phylum Zixibacteria; class MSB-5A5; order GN15; family FEB-12; genus DAOSXA01. Next base: position 2,366 of record CAZHDS010000181.1, on the reverse strand, counting down.
GACAAGATCCTTGGGGCCGACCCGCTTCATGTCGAAACGCTGGGTGCGGGACAAAATCGTATCCGGAACTTTCATCGGCTCAGTCGTGGCGAACATGAACACCACATGTGGCGGCGGTTCTTCGAGCGTCTTCAAGAGAGCGTCGAAGGCGGCTCCAGACAGGCGATGGACTTCATCGATAATATAAATGCGCTTCTTGCCGCCGGTGGGCAGGTAGCGGACGTTCTCGCGCAGGGTCCGCATATCATCAACACCGGTATTTGAGGCGGCGTCGATTTCAAGCACATCGAGCGACGTTCCGGCGGTTATCTCGATACAGTTCGAACACTTACCGCAAGGAGTTGAAGTAGGACCTTCGATGCAGTTGAGAGCTTTGGCCAGCACCCGGGCGGTGGTCGTCTTGCCCGTACCGCGAGGGCCACAGAACAGGTATCCTGACCCAACCCGGTCGTTTTTGACCGCATTCTGCAGCGTGCGCGTGACATGGTCCTGGGCGACGATGTCCTCGAACCGCTGCGGGCGGTACTTGCGAGCGAAAACCAGATAACTCATAGACTCGCAGTATATACAAAAACGGCCTACGTGGGAATCTCTTTTTGGGGGGCACACAGTCTGTGTCTTTCCGCTGCGCGCCGATTCGTATTAGCGGTTCAGAACTCGCGGGGGGCTGCCGCCGTCGGTGGAGGGCATGGAGAGGACTTTCGTGTCCCGGCATTTTGGCTTGCTGAATGGGTGTCAACAAGGTATCTTAGGTCCATGAAGAAAGCTCTTCTCCTGCTAACCCTGGTGGCCTTGCTTACGGCCTGTGATGACGACAAAAAGACATCCCCGGTTGCATCGACCGCGCGCGACCACATTCCAAGCAACGAGGAAATCGAATGGGTGGGCACGGACGCGGTCTATGCCGCTGACAGCGTGGGCCATGATCTCAGCATGATTGTTTTCTCTACCGACTGGTGTGGCTGGTGTCGACAGTTGGAGCAATGGACGTTCACCGACTCCGAGGTCGTGGCGATTGTCGGGGAGTCGTTCAATGCTATCCATATTGACGCCGAACAGGACAGCGGGGTAGTCTATCTTGATCGCATGATCGAGTGTTACGCTTTCGCGCGCGGAGTACATAACGTGCGTGGCTATCCAACGACCGTGATTGTCCGGCGGGGGGGTACTGAGGTCAAGCGAATCCTCGGTTTCAAACCTTGGGATGAGTACGCCACTCTACTTCGACAAGCCCGCGGTTTCTAGCCCACACACGGAGCGTGTCTTTCTCCTTCGGACACACATTGTGTGCTTTTCCGCTGCCCGCCTTTCTAACTCGTTGTTCAGAAGCATGGACGGGGCTGCCACCGACAGTGATCGTGAGGGCGATGAGGAGGCTAATGATAGTGAGCATAACCCTCAAGATCCGTTATCCGCGAGTCAAACTCCATCATGTAGAACTCGTAGTCCTCTGACTGGACACTCTCCAAGTCATCTATCAACTGGGAGACGTTCTCCCCGATGCTATTTCCCCAGCCACCGTTCGACACAGAGGTGGCATCTTCCAAGTCTTCGACATCTTGCTCTGAAACCCTAAGGCGGGCTTCTATGCTTACGACATAAGCGCCGACCGCAGCGACGAGCAATATCATCGCGATGCGCTTGAACCAGGTGATCATAGTCCGTACTGTCCTGCTATTTGGCTCGCAATCAGTGCTGCGTCATAGGACAGTACGCCTTCAGGTTTCTTGCGAAAACACACGATGGTGTTGAGTGACCTAGGTTTCGATATGTAATACGTTTCGCCACCCGTCGTCGTGGATTTCGTCCGAGCGGTCGCCCAGTTTCCGTATCCACTTACAGTCGTTCGCGACTTCGTGGTTGTCGGAGTTGTGTGCTGCGACGTGGACGAATAGCTATCCGCATCTACAATGATGAAGTAAGTGAAGCCGTGGTCGAGAGCTATGTCCGCACAGCGGAGTAAACAGAAGTCTGCAACTCTTTGCTTGCTAGTGTACCCATTCCCTTTGAACTTGACTTGGAAGGCGTCTTCCGCCAGTTGTATGGACGAATATCCGCCTGTGAATCCGTTCCTCTTGTATGCTGTGGCGCAGGATACTATCAGGATTGCCGCCAGTAGCGGCCCTACCATTAGCTTGATGACTCGCATCATCCAATCCTCCTTTTCGGCTCAACGTACACCCTCTGACTGACAGATCGTGTCAGTCCTTCCCGACCATTTCCTGCTCGAGTCCAATATACGAGCCGGTAGCCTATCCGCAAACCAACAAATGGGGGAGCCGTACCACAAAAAACCCCTTGGCAGGGGGGGGCGTTTCTGTTATTGTAGCACCACATTGGGAGCGCTCTTATCCCCCCAAAGGGAT
>CAZHDS010000180.1:0-6895 GCA_964531495.1 uncultured Ignavibacteriales bacterium | reverse complement strand
CTATACCGTTGGTCTCAGGGTAGCTCCTTTCTTAGAAAGCCCCCCGGAGAGGGATTAACCTCTCCGGGGTAAGCAAATCAAATCAAACCATCTTACTTCAAGAGCACCATTTTCTTGGTGTCGGAGAAGTCGTCGGTCGACAACTTGTAGAAGTAGATACCGGAAGCCTGGTTAGAGGCATCCCAGCTGATAGTGTGAGTTCCAGCTTCGGCGGAACCAGCAAACACCTCTACGGTCTGACCAGTTACATTGTAAATGGTCAGGCTATAGTCACCAGCCTGCATCAACGAGAAGTTGATGGTGGTGGCAGGGTTGAACGGGTTCGGGTAGTTCTGATCCAGTGCGTAGGCACTCGGAAGCTGCTTGGCAACTACCGGGGCACCGTCGTACGTGGCGAGTTCAACGCTAATGACATTGCCATTAACGGAGATGAACTGACCCTGGAAGGTCTGGTTGGCTTCCATGGAGGAAACCAGGATACGCGTGTTGGTGCCATCGAAGGCATACTGCATATCCATGTTCTCAGCCAACAGAGTCGGGGAGACGTTACCGGCAACCACGACATAGGCAGCGCCCATGGCCTGGTCAACCGAAACAAAGCCGTTGTCGGCAATGTAGGAAGCGCCAACCGGATTCAACTTGGCATAAGGAAGAGCGTCGCCAACAACTACACGAATCAAGTAGACCAAGTCGGCAACCGACAAGACCATACCATCAGCGTTAGTGTCGGAGGCGACGACCTGACCAGCCACGTTCACGGTGAAGACACTCAGGCCATGGATGAAGTAGTTGCTGAACAGAACGGCGTCAGCAATTTCATAGGCCTGGTTGTTCAGGTTGATATCACCACGAGCGTCGATCGAGTCGGCGCAGACGATATCAATACCACCGTTTACGAAGTCAACCCAACGAATCGGGCCCGGCTTCAGGATCGAATCCTGAATCTCATCGCACCAAATCATATCGTCGCTGCCAACGCAATCATTCTGAGCGCCAAGATAGGTCGGGTAACCGACGTTATCATTGGCGATGTCCTCGAGAGGATCAAGAACTTCGTCAGCGATCGAGCCTGCAAGCGCAGCTTCGTACGAATAGATGCTACGGGAAATACCCTGAAGCGTCATGTCGAAGTAACATTCCTCATTGATGAGGTCTGTGTAGGCAACCGAGTTGTCACCACAGTCCATCCAGAAGAAACGGATCGGGACGTACATGCACTCAAAGGTGTAGTCGGCGCCGACCAGGAAGTCCAGCGTGAACAGCGTGCCGCCCATAACGCAGCTGACGTCCGGGTGGTTCGGGCCGTTGTTGGTCTCGGCAATACCGACCACGCGAACCACGCCGCTCGGGCAGGCGTTGCCGCAGTTACCATTGGCACCATGACGGAAGGTGAAGTACTCCCAACCACACTCTGTGAACACATCGCCAGGAATGACGTTGGCCAGAGTAAGGGCCGAAGCGTCATAGGCGATCAGGATGTCAAAACCATAAAGATCGTCGGCACCAGTGAAGGTAACGTCGACCATCTCATGCTGACCCTGAATCGTGTTGTGAGTCTTCTCAATGGCTACCAGGAATCCGGAAGCCGTGACGACCTCCATGTTCACAACGCAGGGAGCCCCGTCGCCGTTGACGCCACCGTCGGTGACACCAAAGGTGAAGTCGAAGAAGAGTCCGCCGTCAAGCGTGGTCGGGCAGAACTCGAATACGCCAGTAACAGCGTCAAAGCTGTAGAGGCCATCCGGAGTCGGGACAACACCAGTAAGGCTCATCGTAGCCGGGTCGCAGTCAACAGCAGCAGCGGTCAGGGTAATTGACTTGCAATTGTTCTGAGCAACCTTGTAGTCACCGCAGCCGCCCGTGAATTCCGGAGCAACGTTGGTGAAGTTCATGGCGAAATCGCACATGACTGCACCACAACCGTGATCGTCACAAGCCTTTACTGTAACGTTAAGCGGGGCACCAACGTCAGCAAGTGAAGGCGTGTACAGGTAGTCGCTGCCGACGATAGCACCGACACCAGTTTCGATCTCAAAGCGCGGGTTATCGAGAGCACCCTGGCCTTCGTTGTCATAAACGATCATGCTGAGCGGAATCGAAACTCCAACACAGTGATCGCCACTGTAGGAACCAGGGCAATCGGTCATGATTGGCGATTCCCACGGCACAAAAAAGGTCTCGTAGCAATGTGGGCCATCCCAGGTCGGGACGCCAGCCGGAGCCCAAAGCCAGGCACCCGAAGGGAACCATGAGGAGTCCAGACACAGTATTTCGCCGTCATCACCAAGACCGCCATCGACCTGAGTGAAGATGTCGATGACATTGTCACTGAAGGACGGCGGCATTCCCTTCCAGGTCATAGGAGCAACAGACACGGCCACTGTATCAGCGCCGGAACCATTGCAGCTACGCAGAGTAAACTGCTGAACCAGGTTAAAGAAGTCGTCGAATGTGGTGACAGCATCACCGTTACTGTTGAGATAGCCACCAGCGGTGAGGTCAACCCAGGCGGCCGTCACCGGCACCCAGGCGGCCGGGCCGGAAACCTGGAAACCGTTGGTCGCACCAGCCTGCCAGGCCGGGGTTCCAACTGGGTTCTCGTAGTCGTTGGTGTACGTGATGTGATACGTAATGGGCTTACCCAACGGGATCTTATCGGTACCGCCGTCATTATACAGCCCATCGACGACCACGGAAATCTGGCCTGTCTGGCCAATAGCTAGCCCAAATGAAAAGATCAAGACCAAAGCGATAAGCAATGGAATGCGTTTCATTTTAGTCTCCTGAAAAATAGGATTATTCCATTAACAATAGTAAATACCATGTTGCAACGCCTAACCTAACTAATCTTTTCCCCCTCGGTTCGCGTGTGAGTTATGTCTCTGGATGAGAGCCAACTAATCCGGAAACTCCTCAGTGCGAAGCGGAAAAACTTGGTTAAACGTCCTTTCATTTGAGCGCGTGCAAAAACCTCTTAGCGTACCCTCCTTTCAATCCATTGAGGGTTAACGGTTTAAGCTGCCGGCCTCCGGTGAGGGAGGCAACCATTCTCAATATGTTTAGTTTTGTTATCAGCATCGTCTCAGGTCGCTAGAACGGCTGGCAGTCGCACCAGGGACCTTCTTGGAACATGTAAGAAACTAGATAAATCAAATCGCTAATATCAGGTACGGGAGAAAAATCACAGTTAACATCAGTGGTCCAGAACTGGTTCGGATCGGAGCCGTCCAGGAACATGTAGCTCACCAGATAGATCAGGTCGCTGATATCCGGGTCAGCAGCACCGTCATCGTTGATGTCACCACAACTAGTCCCCAGGACCGTAACCGATCCGTCCTGCAGATAGACCAGCGCGGTATCGAGATAAACCAGAGTATCGAGACCAATCTCGGAGGAGTCACAGCCACCCTGAGGCGGAATCGAGATGCGCTTCCAGTTGAGACAGACATCTCCCGCCCAGGCCATGCAGACCCAGCAATTCGTATCCGGGATCTCTTCGTAGGCCAAACCAATTGAGGTGCCATCCGGCCTGGAGAAATTGAAATGCGATAAGACATCGGACTGTATGAGAATATTCACTTCCCTGTCCTGCAGGGTATCAGGGACGCCAAGAACCTGGGCCTGCAACCTGATCAGCACGCCGCCCTGTTGAGGAGAAATGCCGGGCACCGTGCTGCCTCCGGGCAAATCAGCGATACCGGTCACGTTGAGATCGATCTCGGAGAGACTGAGTGAACGAGCTTTGACATGTTCCCACCCCGAAATCAGGGTGCCGGTCGTGTCAAAGTTACCGATCAGAATTTCGTTGGTGTCAATGTAAAAGGTATCGTAGACTGCAGGATACGCCATGCCCTCGTCGTACCCGGAATCAGCCGGAACCAGGGTAGAATCAAGACAATTTTCGAAAGTTCCATCCCACTCGTTGCATTGGAAGTAAAGCGTATCACCAACAACCAGAATCGAGTCGATACAAGAATCTCCAATCGATTCCTCACAGAACCAACGGGTGGTATCGACTACGCTATCGAGGGTCGTCGTATAACGCATGATATCGGGCCGATCCAACTGCAGCCACAGATTGAAGCCGGATATCTCATCACTCCAGTTGCTGAGATAAACCGAGACCACGCTGGTCGCACCGGGGCTTGAAACTGTGTCGCTAATCCGCACATAAATGGCGGGAGTAGGGTCGGCAGGGCAAGGGATAGCCAACAGGACACCTGCGAATATTACCACAACAGCGGCCAAGAGCCACGATTTGTGGAATTTCAGGTCAGGAGTCATTCTTTCCTCCTAGAGGTTGAGGTTACCTAGCTATTAAGAGTCCCTTAGCCAAGAAGCCTATAAGCTCTCCAATCAAACAGGTTCACGCACATACTGACCCATCAACGCCTGATGGTTCAGCGGAAGTCCAGTTGTCAAACTCGTTGCCAATTCGTTTAGCAATTGTGCGTCGTGTTGTAACCTGTCTGTAGCGCCAGAGGTTCGAGCATACCTCGAATCTCGGAACGAAGTATTAGAATTAGTGCTCGGAAAGAATTACGACTCCCACAGAGTCGTTCGTGTCTGTCAACTCACCTATCATCCGCGCACAATATACCGCCAAGGGGCTACCTTGTCAACAGGAAAAAGCGAATTAATCGCCACTCTTTCATTTGTTCACGATCTGCGCAAGCCCATGGTTACGTTAGGCTTTCACCTCCGTGTCTAAAGCTGATTCGAACTGCATAATTGCCTAACAAATAGTGCATCATTCCCTAACATTATCGGTCGTTCGAATCAATCCTTTGCCTCCCAAGTTGCACCCATTACGCCGTTTGCGATTGTCGGTCCAACCCGGGGCTTTTAACCTCACTTCTATACAGGTCGCAAGAACCGGGCCAAACCAGAACGGACCAATCGCCTTCGCGATGAAAGCAGGTTTCCGAAAGACAACCGAATAAGTATAGAATACCGATCGGAACCCAGTTGTTCCGACTGATAGACAGCCCGCGTGAGCGTTCGCACGATCTTTGTTGTTGTCGGGACTCCTGACGACCGATATATAGCTGAGACTATGCAAGTGCCACTTCTGAATTGGATAGAGCTTTCCTGCAAAGCCCTGCAAGCCAACGTCGCCTCATTGCGGCACCTGGCCGACGGGAAGAAACTGGCCCTTTCGGTCAAGGCCAACGCCTATGGCCACGGACTCGCCGAAATCGTCCCCCAATTGACGGCTATCAAAGGGATCGAATATCTGACCGTCCATTCCCTCGACGAGGCAATCGCCTGTCGGGCGGCTGGCTGGAACTGTCGTTTGATGCTGCTGGGGCCAATCGCGCCCGATTCTCTCAACCAGATCATAGAACATGATCTCGAGCCGACTATCGTTGATCGCCAAACCCTGACATCCCTCGGAAGGCTCTCGAAGAAGCTCAATACGCCGGTTCGTACCCACCTGAAGCTGGAAACCGGGACCAATCGCCAGGGGGTCACCTCGGACGAACTGCCTGCTCTGGCGGAGACTTATCGCAAGTATCCGACCCTGGGCAAACCGCATGGCGCCTCGACCCATTTCGCCAATATCGAAGACACTACTCGCCACGACTACGCTGAGATGCAATTGGCCAATTTTCACAAGCTGGTAAGAGACCTGGGCCGGTTGAAAATAAGACCTCGCATCCTGCATACCGCTTCTTCAGCGGCGACCATTCTGTTCGCCAAAACGCATTTTGATATGGTTCGGCCTGGTCTATCGGTCTATGGCCACTGGCCCTCCAAAGAGACCTATCTCTCCTACCGATTGGCCGGTGGCGATAACGACCTCTTCCAGCCAGTCTTGAGCTGGAAAACCCGCGTGACTCAAATCAAAAGAATCGAGCGGGACTCATATGTGGGCTATGGCTGTACCTATCGCACGACCGCCGCGACCAAAATGGCGATCATCCCGATCGGTTACGCCGATGGCTACGATCGGGCCCTGTCTAACACCGCCTACGTCCTGGTCCGAGGCCAACGGGCACCGGTACGAGGGCGCGTCTGCATGAATCTCACCATGATTGATATCACCAATATCAAGGGCGTTCGCCTCGGTGATGAAGTCACGCTGATTGGCCAGGTTGGTGACGAAACCCTTTCGGCGGAGAGGCTCGCTGATTGGTCCGGCACGATCAACTATGAGATCCTCGCCCGCCTCTCCCCCCTGATCCCCAGATTAGTGGTGGCGTAGATGTAGGTCGGGCGTCCTTCAGGGCGCTCGGCTTTTCGCAAAGCAGCTGTATTGGGGAACTCGATTGAGAAAGCCCTGTCCGGTCTTCTTTGTCTGCATTAAGTCACTTGACAGCCTCTCCCATCTCTTGTTGACACCGAATGCAACTGTCACCTTATTATAAATAGGTATTCTGTTGTCGGATGAAGACGAAGGTGAACGTCTTACTGTAACATCAGAAGGAATCAGTCAATTTGGCGTCAAATACATATACCACCACACGCAAGGTCGAGTTTCCTCGCTCATGTTCGAGTTGCGGACATAAATGGAATGCTTCGACAGTACTCAGCGCGTCGAAGAGCGCTGGAATCTCTTCTTGGGATGAGCGGAAAGCGTACGCTGATCTGGAACAAGAGATACAAAAAGATACATTTAAGCATCGCAGCAATCCGAGAATAGGCATTGTGTGTTCACAGTGCGGCGAACTTGCGAGTGAGGCTACTCAAGCGTTCTTTGGCAAGGGAATTCGAGCTTGGCTGGAAAAGGAATGGTCTTCCATCCTCGGCGAAATGTGGTGGTTATTGCTTGCGTCAATCATTTTTGGCCTAATTAAGGGATTTATCTTATTCAAAGTAGAAGATATCTCGACCTTTGGTATTATAGTGCTTTGCAGCGTTCTATTAGGCTGTGGTTTCGCATTTTTATTTA
>CAZHDS010000179.1:0-6970 GCA_964531495.1 uncultured Ignavibacteriales bacterium | reverse complement strand
ATTTTTATTTAGTATCTATAGAATTGCCATGTCAAAGCTGGTGCGCCATTGGCTGGACGCATTGTCCGAGGCAGAGGCTCACGACGTCATAGTTGCGATTGCTAAGATGAATGACCGTTCACTTCCAGAGGACACGTCTGGGTCGATTCTAAGATGCTATCGACGACGCAATCAATAATACGGAGGACTAACCAGGTTGTATCGGGAATTGTTTGATACCTGTGTCGTATCAGCCAAACCCGGACAGCTTTGATTGCGAATTTTCGTGGGCGGCAGACGCCCTCGTCTGCCCCATTCATGATTTGGTCAACCAATGAAACTCCTTATCAACTTCAATCATACTCCTGTTTGGAGTCAACCAGTCGACAGCGCTTGAGTACGGCCAGTCCTCTGCCTTCTTCACCAAACCCGCCTTGACGGGGTTATTGTGAATGTAATCCGTTTTGACTCTCAATTGCTTTTCTGACTGCACGATCACGTCATCAAAGCGTGGCTTCCATAATCTGAAGTCGTTCTGTGCCAACTCTTCAAGAGTGAATTGTCGAATCTTCCTGGAAGTGACACTTTTGAAACCCTGCATGCATTTTGAAAGGTGTTCGATATTCGGTAGCCCCATGAGCAGATGAATGTGGCTCGGCATAATGACGTAGCTGATTATCGAACATCGAAATAGTGATTGTGTGTTCTGGATCCCTTCGATGATTGTATCAACAACATTCCTCTTAGTCAGGACCGGCTTCCATTCAAATACAGTGGTAGTGATAAAGGCAATTGCGGTCCCAGTTAAGCCCAGTCTCTTCCTCACTACCATACCTGTCGGTCCCTTCTTGGCGTTGCCAACTCATCCGGTCTATTGGGGCAGACGGGGGCGTCTGCCGCCCACGCCAAATCTGAAGAACCCACCGGGGCGCCAAACTCTCGGTGATGTCTTCCCCGCGAACGTGGGGATCCAGACTCTCCAGATACAATTGGTTATGTTCCCGCCAAGGCTGGATTCCTGCTTTCGCAGGAATGACGAACCCTTGGCCACATCCTCGAAAGCAACCCCTTCCGTGCTCTAATCCGCCAAGGCTGGGTCTTCCGAAGGAGTGAAATGCCTCAGTGAGGCAATTGTGATATTGATTGTCAGAAACCTCTTCCCGTTGCTTCCGTTTTGGCTATATTGCGGGTTCGGTCCGATCGCCCTGTGCGCTCGGATGAATAGCTGCTGCGCAAAACGGAGAGATAATGGCCAACAACCATGCCCGATATCAGAAGAACCGCGAGTACCTGCACGTCAAAGGCGCCCGGGAACACAATCTCAAGAACATCGATGTCAAGATCCCGCGCAATACCCTGACCGTGATCACTGGACTCTCCGGATCGGGCAAATCCTCGCTCGCTTTCGATACAATCTACGCCGAGGGTCAGCGCCGTTATGTCGAATCACTTTCAGCCTACGCCCGTCAGTTTCTTGGCCTGATGGAGAAACCGGATGTCGATTTCATCGAGGGGCTCTCCCCCGCCATCTCGATTGAACAGAAGGGCACGCCCAAGAATCCCCGTTCGACCGTTGGCACCATAACCGAGATCTATGATTATCTGCGTTTGCTCTTTGCGCGCGCCGGGGTTCCGCATTGCATCAGGTGCAGTCAACCGATCGCCCAGCAGACGGTATCCCAGATCGTCGATTCGGTCCTGACTTTTGAGGAAGGCACCCGGATGATGGTTCTCGCTCCGTTGGTCAGGGGCAAAAAGGGGGAACACAAGGATATCATCGACAATGCCCAGCGCGAGGGCTTCGTGCGTCTCCGGGTCGACGGTGAGGTCGTTGAGACCGACTCCGATATCAAGCTCGACAAAAAGAAGAAACACACCATTGAAGCAGTCGTTGATCGCCTTGTCGTAAAGGAGAAATCGAAGCGGCGGCTGGCTGATTCGGTCGAGACGGGACTGAAAGCTGGCAACGGAACAGTCCTGATCAACATCAAGGGCCAGGATCTGCTGTTCTCAGAGCAGTTCGCCTGCCTCGACTGCAATATCAGTTACGAAGAAGCTACCCCGCGCATGTTCTCGTTCAATTCCCCTCACGGCGCTTGCCCGATCTGCGATGGTCTGGGGCAGAAGATGGAGATCGACCCTGATCTGGTGATTCCCAAGCGCGAGCTCTCCATCGGCGAAGGAGCCATCGCCCCCTGGGGGGGAGCCGAAATGTCCAACTGGTACCGCTATCAGCTTAAGGGTTTGGCTGAGCACTACGAGTTCAAATTCAGCACCCCCTTCAACAAGCTTCCGGAGACAATCCAGAATGTCATCCTGCGTGGCACCGGCAAAAAGGAAGTGACCTTCCGGTTCGAGCACCAGTCCGGCAAGGGTCGGGGCTCCGGCGTCTATAGTTCTGCTTTCGAGGGCGTCATACCGCATCTCGAGCGGCGCTACAAACAGACTGAATCATCCGGGGTTCGTCAGTGGATTGAGCATTACATGTCAATCACCGATTGCCCCGCCTGTCACGGTGCCCGCCTGCGGCCCGAGGCGCTCGCGGTGATTTTGGATCGGGAGACGATCGACAGCGTGACTGCCATGTCGATCAAACACGCCTTCAAGTTCTTCAACAACATCTCCCTGAACAACCGCCAGAAACAGATTGCGAACCAGATTCTCAAAGAACTGCGGGAACGGCTCGGCTTCCTCTGCAATGTCGGGTTGGACTACCTGACTCTCAGCCGCGCCGCTCAGACACTCTCGGGCGGCGAGGCGCAACGGATTCGTCTGGCCACCCAAATTGGATCGCGCCTGGTTGGAGTGCTGTATATTCTGGATGAACCCTCGATCGGTTTGCACCAGCGCGACAATCGCCGACTATTGGAAACCCTGACAGAATTGCGCGATATCGGCAACACGGTGTTGGTGGTCGAGCATGATCGCGAAACAATCGAACAGGCCGACTACGTGATTGATCTCGGTCCCGGCGCCGGGGTCATGGGTGGCGAAGTTGTCTGTGCTGGCAAACCGAGTGCAATCGCTCGTTGCAGCCGCTCTATCACCGGCCAGTACCTCTCCGGCAAGAGAGAACTGCCCACCCCGGCGGTTCGTCGCGAGCCCAACGGGAAATATATCAAACTGACCGGTGCCAGCGGCAATAACCTGAAGAACGTTGATATCGAAATCCCGCTGGGGACTTTCGTCACCATCACCGGCGTTTCCGGCTCGGGCAAATCGACCCTGGTGAACGAGACGCTCTACCGTATCCTCGCCCGGCACTTCTTCAACAGTCGTAAGAATGCCCTGCCATACGACAAGATCACTGGCCTGGAACACATCGACAAGGTGATCGATATCGACCAATCCCCCATCGGTCGCACGCCGCGTTCCAATCCCGCCACATATACTGGCCTGTTTACGCCCATCCGCGATCTTTACTCCGGACTTCCCGAGTCGAAGGCGCGCGGCTATCTGCCGGGACGGTTCTCCTTCAACGTCAAGGGTGGTCGCTGCGAGGCCTGCGATGGCGACGGCATCATCAAGATCGAGATGCATTTCCTTCCTGATGTTTATGTCCCCTGCGAAATCTGTCGGGGACGACGCTACAATCGCGAGACCTTGGAGGTCACTTTCAAAGGGAAGTCCATTGCCGATATTCTGGACATGACGGTAGACGAGGCCCTCGAGTTCTTCAAGTCTATTCCGCGCATCAAAACCAAGCTCTTGACTCTGGTCAATGTCGGTCTCGGTTATATCCGATTGGGTCAGCAGGCGACGACTCTCTCCGGCGGCGAGGCGCAGCGCATCAAACTGGCCACCGAGCTTTCCAAAATCGCCACCGGACGGACGCTTTACATCCTCGATGAACCGACCACCGGCCTGCATTTCGAGGATATCCGCATGCTGCTGACGGTGCTCAACGAACTGGTCGACCGTGGCAACACAGTGTTGGTAATCGAGCACAATCTTGATGTCATCCGCACCGCTGATTGGATCATCGATATCGGCCCTGAGGGTGGCGACGATGGCGGACGGATTCTAGCTGCCGGCACGCCCGAGGACGTTGCTAAAGTAAAAAAGTCCTACACTGGCCAGTATCTGAAGAAGGAGTTCAAACCTCAGAAGGTGCTGGCATGATGCCCTCGTCCCGATACAAGACCATTTCACCTCAAAAAAGGTGTCTGTGACACCATGCCTGAGCTTCCCGAGGTAGAGACAGTCGTACGCGGTTTGCGTGAGACCATCGTCGGCAAGACGATCACGCGCGTTGAGCTCGATGCCCCACCCGCTACGACCGTCGTCGGTGAGGGGCTCAAGCCCCTTTCATTTCAGCAGGTGCTTGCCAAAAAAGATGTGCTCGACGTGCACCGGCGCGGCAAAAACATCCTGATCTCACTCTCGGACAATATCACGCTCTGGGGGCATCTCAAAATGACCGGGCACTTCTACTATCTCCCCTCCGACACACCGAAACTGAAGCACGATCTCGTGACGCTACACCTCTCCCCCGCGGAAAAAGGGACCCGGTGGCTCCTCCGCTTCAATGACTACCGCCGCTTCGGCCGGCTGCGCCTGTATCGATCTGACGAAGTGATGCTGCAAAAGGGCTTGGTTGAGTTGGGCCCGGAACCATTGGAGATGTCCCCGCAAGATTTCGTCGTACTCTTCCGGAACCGTACGCGGCAAGTGAAAGCTGCCATGTTGGACCAGTCTTTCATTGTCGGAGTTGGGAATATCTACGCCGATGAATCACTATGGGCATCCCGAATCCATCCCCTGCGGTTGACCTCGTCGTTGTCGCGATCCAAGCTGATCGAACTGCACGGCCACATCCAGCGGCTGTTGCGTAAATCGATTCGCAATATGGGAACGTCTGTTGACAGCTATGCTGGTGTCAATGGTCAGCCGGGCGGGTTTCAGAAGTACTTGCTTGCTTATGGTCGAGAAGACCAACCCTGCGATCGTTGTGGTAGCAAAATCAAACGCCAGAAGATCGGTTCCCGCTCCGCCCACTTCTGCCCCCGCTGCCAGCGGGAGAAGTAGATCACTCCGGACCGTAGTGGAGGATGACGCCACCTTCCCCTACGGCAAAGATATCATGCGCAGAAGCGCCCCAGATTGCTGAGAGATCCCACCCGATGCCGCTGCTCATCGGTGACCATCGGTGCCCATTGTAACGAAGAATCGTCCCATCCTCCCCGACTGCGAACGCCGCAGTTGAAGAAGCAGACCAGACTCCAGAGAAGTCAATATCGGTACCGCCATCCATAGCGGTCCAACTGCTGCCGTCGAAGTGATGGATAGCACCTGCTGTTCCCACCGCGAAGATGTCTATTGACGAATTACCATAGACGCTGTGGAAGTGAACAGCAGTGTCGAGAGAGATCGAGCTCCATGAAGAGCCATCGTAGTGGACTATAGTGCCACTATCCCCAACAGCATACACATCTGAGGTTGAACTGCCCCAGCAATCGAAGAGGTACTGTGTCGTGGGGTGCTCTACAGTCCACTGATTCCCATCCCAATGGTATATGCCATCCCTGCCCGCGAGCGCATAGATGTCGTTGGGTCCACTCCCCCATATTGAGCTCAAGAATGGCTCCCGCGAGTCGTGGGGACGACGATTCTCCCACTTTGAGCCGTCATAGTGCTTGATCCAGTACGCCGCAAGTATGCTCACGTCGGTCGCAGAACTTCCCCATATATCGCGGTTCCAGAATCCCCACTCACCGTCCATCCGTCTCCACGTAGAACCATCATAGTGCTGGGCACGGCCCTGCCCAACAGCATAAACGTCATTACTTGTACTCCCCCACACCGCAGTCAGGGTACGGATCGGGCGGCTCAGGGAGATGTTCCAGTCTTCTTCATCAGCCACATAGATGACTCCATGACCTGCGGCAAAGAGCCCTCCTCCCGGGTCACCGTGGATGCTCAGAAGATCATCGTCCCTCAACCAAGCCGACGATCGCCACTGGTCTCCATCAAAATGGTAGACACCCCAGCCTAATGTTGCAGCATATACATCGGACCCTGATTGTCCCCAAACATCCGTGTACTCCAAGTAGTCAACAGGTGGAACTTGCTCCCATTGACTCCCATCCCAATGTATTAGAGTGCGACGACCGCCAACAAACACGTCGTCCCTGGAGCTGCCCCACACGCAATACAGCGGGCCGTCCGAAGGAGTGGAGATTTCGGTCCATCCGGTACCATTGTAGTGCAGCGTGATCCCCTGATAGGATTGTTGAACGCGCTTGACACCAACCGCGTAAACGTCTGTAGGCGAGCTGCCCCAAATGGCAGTTAAATCAGCCGAAGTTGGGCAGTCCATTTCCGACCATGAGGTACCATTGAAATTAATGATCACACCGCCGGAGCCAACGGCGATGACGTTGGTCTCAGAACTGCCCCAGACACTACGAAGCTCAACTGAAACCGGGCAGGTCATACTTCCCCAATCCTGTCCATCCCAGTGCAGAATCTGAGAGCCGTCCCCCACGACATATATCGTAGTAGGCGACGCACTCCAAATACCTCGAAGAGCGCCCTTCTCCCACACGCCTTCCTCAGCCCAGTTAGTTCCATCATAGTGCATAATGACTCCGGTAAAACCTGCTGGTGAGGCGGTGTACCCCACGGAGTAGACACTTGACGCCGACCCACTCCAAATATCCGTGAACAAAACTCCTCTTGTCTGCTCCTGCCATGAATGGGTTGGCGCCGGTTCGGATTCGACCGGACTGCTGTCGCAGGAAAAAAGAACCGTGAATGAGGCAACCATAGCGGCCGCCAAAGCCAAGAGAGATTTCTTCAGGTACATAGCACTCCCCATGTTGTCGTCAGCGTTATATCGCCCTTGTAATCAATATAGCCCAAACCCCAATTCTGTCAAGGGGGCCGGAGGACCTCTTATTGAGGCCTGTTTAAAGAGCCCTGACAACCGGAGCATGGTTCGACTCCGCTCACCATGACCATCCGCAAGCTACTGTCTTTCAAGTCAGCC
>CAZHDS010000178.1:0-7023 GCA_964531495.1 uncultured Ignavibacteriales bacterium | reverse complement strand
AGGGCGGGCCATAATGGACGACCTCCGGGTCAAGCTGCAGGCCCCGCGCGAGTAAGAGGATGAGTGTGAAAGCGCCAACGGTAAAACCAGGCCGATTGGGCAAGAACTTGCGGAAGAATGCGAGTCTGAAATTGAAGAGGCGGCGTGATGAGCAGAGTGGTGGTATGAGTGTCAAGTCGAAGAAGATGAACCGTATTCTCGTCATTGGCATGCCGGGTGGGGGCAAGTCAACCCTGGCCAAAGAACTGCAGGCGCGCCTGGGCTTGCCGCTGTATCATCTCGACAAACTATTCTGGATGCCCAGCTGGAAAGAGCGCCCCGACAACGAATGGGTGGAGATCCAGACCGACCTGATTTCCCGCAAGAAATGGATCATCGACGGTAGTTACACTAGCACCCTGCCATTGCGTCTGACGCAAGCTGATACCGTGATCCACTTGGATTTTCCCCGGCCCGTCTGCCTCTGGCGGGTGACCAAGCGGATTGCCCTGTCTTATGGCAGAGTACGATCCGACATGGCTGATGGTTGTCCGGAACGTTGGGATTGGTCGTTCTACAAATGGATCTGGCACTATCCCGACAGCCACCGCTTGCAGATACTGGATTTGCTTTACGAGACCGCCAGCAAGGTCAACGTCATCACCCTGACGAGCTCCCGCGCCGTGAAACAGTTCCTCGCCAGCACGACCAACGGCAACTAGTCCATCAATCAAAAAGGCCAGGGCTGTTCACCCCGGCCTTTGGTCATTCACGGTCACAAATAGCACCTAGTCCTCCGAGCGAGCAACCCACACACAGCGCGCGTTACGGGCACGGTGCCGGTGGCGGACCTTCCTGGAACATGTAAGTCACGAGGTCGATTAGGTCCTCTATGTCAGGGGCTTCACCATCCTCGCCATTGACATCGGCCTCCACCCTGCAAGGCGGTTCCACGCCTCCCTGGAACATGAAGGATACCAGGAAAGTAAGATCTGAGATGTTGATATCCTCTCCATCGTGGTCAACATCGCCACGCAGTTGACAGCAGCTCATTTCACAGGCGTCGCCTATGCCGTCGCCATCAGTATCGACCTGATCGGCATTGGCGGAGTCGGGGCAGTTATCGCAGACATCACCGACCAAGTCACCGTCTGAGTCGGCCTGGCCTTCGTTGCTGTCCGTGTCACAGTTATCGCAGTGGTCACCGTAGCTATCGGCATCGGAGTTGGTTTGATAGTAATTGTATATATCGGGACAGTTATCACAAACATCGCCGACCCAATCACCATCGGAATCACTCTGATCCTCATTGGAAAAACTGGGGCAGTTGTCGCATGCGTCACCGAATTGGTCACCATCTGCATCCGATTGGTCCGGGTTGAAGGTACTTGGGCAGTTGTCGCACGCATCTCCACGAACATCGGAATCAGAGTTGATCTGATCCGGATTTGGTATGTTGTAGCAATTATCGCAGGCATCGCCCCAGGTATCGGCGTCTTGATCAACCTGGTCAGGATTGCCTGCGAGCGGACAGTTGTCACAGGAGTCACCGAATTGGTCACCATCCCTGTCAATCTGGTCAGGATTGTATGTATACGGGCAGTTGTCTGGTGGGCAGGTATTGTTCGCGTACTCCGGATCCCCGTAACCGTCTCCGTCGGAGTCATAGCAGATTCTCTTATAAAGCACGCTTACTGATCCATCCGCCCAGTTGGCTACAGCCAGATCGATGTTGCCACCTGGAAAGATATCGGCACCGACAAGACCACGCGGATTGTCGGGGACAGATAGAGTCTGACTCGTGCCGAATACCCCACCAAAGTTCCTTAGAATGGTGATGGAGTTGTCGCCACTGCCGGCGACGGCAAGCTCAGGCAAAAAGTTGTGAACAAGGTCAACGGCAATTACGGAGTAGGGGAGCACTCCGACCGAGTATGAATTCGGTCCACCAAATGTCCGATTACGAGCATTGATTCGTACTGTGACATCGTCGGAACCGGAGTTAGCAGTCACAACATCGGCATAGCCATCTACATTCAGGTCGGACAATATGATACCGGCCGGGAAGCTACCCATTGTGTAGTTGATAATGTCACCAAGTGTGCCATCGCCGCGGCCAAACAGCATTGTCGTGCTGCCAGAGCCGGCATCGGCGGTGGCGATGTCAAGAGCACCGTCGTTGTCAAGATCGGCCACCGCCAAGGCGTAGGGTCCAGAATCAATGCCGACAGCGAAGCGCGTTTCCGGACCCAGAGTCCCATCGCCTACCCCCAGCAGAAGTGACACACTGTTGTCGTTTGAGTTGGATACGACAAGATCCATGGCGGCATCACCATTGAAGTCGCCGATGGCAATATCAGTGGGGTCTTGGCCGACCACGTATTTGACAGCTGGGTTGAAAGTACCATTTCCGTTGCCGATCAAGATCGCTACCGAATTTTCTGCCTTGATTACCACCGCCAAATCGTGATCTCCATCGCCGTCAAAGTCGGCCGAGGTAAGCGCAAACGGCTGATCGCCGATGGGATAGTCCACCGCTTCATGGAAGCTGCCGTCCCCCCGGTTGATCAAGATCGATACGCTGCCGCCGTACTGATTCGCCGAAGCCAGGTCAACATACCCATCGGCGTTGAGATCGGCCCAGTGCAGGTCAATGGGGTTTGAGCCGACATCGTTCGGTGAGTACGACACGAAATCCCCTTCGTCGCTTAGTAACTCGGTGGTGAACACCCAAATGAAGGGTGACTCCAACGGTGTTCCTCCAGACGAGGTCACATCCGTGGTCACGGCACAGAGAATAGTGCGGCCATAAGCGAAGTCCAAGTCTGGATCCAGGACGATCATCAGGCTGTCTTCCGCCCAGGTGGCGGTATAGACTATCGACGGTCCGTTCAGATCCTGTATGTGGACTGCTGAGGAGTTCACGGTTACGGGATCCAGAGCGATGTCGAACACGATCTTGATAACGCCTCCCCGAGGCGCGGCGACTTCGTTCTGACCAGGCGTGACAGAGACGACTTGTGGAGCCTGCGACTGGACTACCGGAGCGCCCAACAGTAGAATCCCAACGATCACGACGAGAGCTGATTTCATTTGACCTATCCCCCTGGGGTTGACCTCTTAGGCCCTCTACTTTTGCACATGTAGGGTCAGGATGGACCACGCTGTCAAGTTTGAACTGGCTATAGCGCCGGTCTGCGACACCAAGGACCCCTCCCGTAGGGTAACGCCCCACAAAAAAAGCCCGCCGGGGGGCGGGCTTCATAGTCACGATGACGCGATGCGATGCGAGGAATGGCTGTCGGGTTTCTCATCGAGGCGACTCGGAACCCGACCTACATGCTGTCTGGCGGGTTCGAAGACGAACTCACCCGACAGATGCATTTCGATAGTGCTACTTCTTCGCGGCGGCTTTCGCGGCAGCTTTCTTCGAGACCTTCTTCTTTTTCGCAGCGGCCTTCGGCGCGGCTTCGATAGTCTCGGTTTTGGCCTCGACTACTACCTCAGGAGTGGCATCGGCAGCAACGGCCTTGGCCTTTTTGCTCTTGGACGAATCCAGAAGCTGCTCCTTGATACGGGCAGACTTACCAGTCAGCTCACGAAGATAGTACAGTTTGGCGCGTCGCACTTTGCCAGTGCGGATGCGTTCGATCTTGTCGATGTTGGGCGAACATAGTGGGAAAACACGCTCCACCCCAATACCGGACGAAATCTTGCGCACCGTAAAGCTGGCGCCAACGCCGCCGCCCCGGCGACCGATAACCGTGCCCTGGAAAACCTGGATACGCTCTTTGTCGCCTTCCTTGATTTTCACATGGACCCGTACCGTATCGCCCGAGCCGAACTCAGGGTGCTCCCTGGCGTAGCTCTTCTCGAGTTGGGCTATACGTTTCATTAGTGATCCTTTCTATATCTAAACATACTCACTTGTTCTTCAATTCATCGAGCCAAGCCCGTTCTTCGGGACTCAACTCCTCGCTCTCAAGCAGTTCCGGACGACTTCGATAACACCTTCGGATCGCTTCGAAGCGACGGAAATTCTCAATCGCAGCATGATCACCGCTTAACAGCGGTCCGGGAACCTTAAGGCCTTCGTACTCCGCCGGTCTGGTGTAGTGGGGCGATCCAAGTAGATTCTCCATATGAGAATCGTTGAGGGCGGATTCAAAATTCCCCAGTACACCCGGAATCAACCGCGCGATAGCATCGATCATCACCAGCGCCGCCGGCTCACCACCGGTCAGGATATAGTCGCCAATAGAGATCTCCTCGATCTCATACAACTGGCGAATCCGCTCATCGACGCCGAGATAGTGCCCACAGACGATGGTCACCCGGTCACGAAGCGACAGCCGCTTGGCCGTGGCTTGATTGAACGGTCGTCCAGCGGCCGAAGTCAGGATTATCTTGTTCTCACCGGCACTGTTGGTATCACTACGATGAGCATAACCCAACGACATCAGGCAGGCATCAAGGGGCTCGATCTTGAGCACCATGCCGCCGGAGCCGCCAAAAGGACGATCATCGACAGTCTTGTGACGGTCGGTGGCGAAGTCCCGAAGGTTCGTTATTTCAATGTCAAAGAGCTTCTTGTCTTGTCCTTTTCCGACCAGTGACTGCCCCAGGGGCTGCCCGAAATAGTCCGGAAAGAGCGTGACAATATCAAACTTCATCAGCCGTCCACCAGGCCAGCCTTCACAATCGTAATCTTCCTGGCGGCATCGTCAATCGTGCGAACAAACTGGGCTACCGCCGCAAGTACTATACGACGCGAATCTTCGGCCTCGATCACATAAACATCGCTGGCCGGATAGCGCTGCACATCGACCAGCCGCCCAATCGGTTGGTCATCTTCATCGACCACTTCATAGCCGATCAGATCGAAGACATAGTGACTGCCTTCCGGCAGTTCAAAAACCTCAGCTCGCGGCACAGCCAACAGCCGATTGGTCAGACCCGAGGCCTGCTCGGGGTTGACGATACCTTCGAATCTTATCACCGGCCGTCCGGAGATGAAGTCGCAGGCCACGATCGGCATCGACTCCCAGCCATCTGGTCCCAGCACCAGAATATCTTCCAGCTCGCTAAAACGTTCCGGGAAGTCAGTCATCGGGGTGATAAACAAATCACCCTGGAGACCACGGGCCCGTCCCAGCTTGCCAACCACGACCGGGCTTTCAGTAGCCACCGGGTTAGTCTTCCAGTATTTCGAGGACCGCGCGTTGACCCTTTCGGGCGGCGGCGGCGGCCAGCAGGGTGCGAATCGACCGGGCCGTATTGCCCTGGCGACCGATCACTTTCCCCAAATCGCTCGGGGCCACCCGCAACTCGAAGACAGTCGTCCGACTTCCGGCGACCTCCGTGATATCGATCTGATCCGGATTATCAACGAGATACCCTACGATATGCTCGAGATAGTCCTTCATGGAGGTGGTTCCTTCCTGCTTCCGATTACGAGACAGAAACTGCATCATATTCCATATCCTGTCTGGTCGACGGACCGATCGTTATCCAATGCGAGAGTCAGTTCGCTACTCAGCCGATTCCTCGGCGGTGTCTTCGGCCGAGGCCTTTTCCGCAGCTTCCTTGTCGGCCGCAGCCTTTTCAGCGGCAGCTTTGTCAGCCGCAACCTTCTCAGCAGCTTCCTTCTCGGCCGCAGCCTTTTTGGCTGCTTCAGCTTCGGCAGCCTTGGCGACAACTTTCTTCATCTTGCGCGTCTTCTTCTTACGCTCCTTGATAGTGGTCTTCAGGATCATCTCCGAAACGTCTTCACCGCGCTTGGCTTTGTCGTACTTCTCGTTGAAGCCGATCTGGGCCAGAAGTGATTTGACAGTGTCGGAAGCCTGAGCGCCCTGATCGAACCAGTAAGTGAGTTTGTCCTCTTGGACCTTCACCTCAGCTGGCTTACAGATCGGGTTGTAAGTTCCCAGGTTTTCCAAAAACCGGCCGTCTCGAGCGCGGCGCGAATCTGCCGCAACGATGCGGTAGAAGGGTCTTTTTTTAGCTCCCATGCGACGGAGCCTAACGTGTACAGGCAACAATTCCTCCAGTTTCTCAGTTCAACCGAACTATATGGGCATCATCCCCTTGGGGAGCCCTTTGAATTTATTATTTTTCATACCTTGGAACATCTTCTGCATGGCGAAAAACTGCTTCAGCAGTTGGTTCACCGACTGCACAGAATTACCCGATCCCGCCGCGATACGACGTTTGCGCGAGCCATCGATGACATACGGATTGCGCCTCTCGAAGACAGTCATCGATTTGATGATGGCAACCATGCGCTCCATGGCCCCTTCATCCACTTTCATTCCCTTGAGTGCCTTGGAAGCACCCGGGATCATTCCCAGAAGTGAATCCAGGGGACCCATCTTCTTGAGCTGCTGCATCTGGTCCAGGAAATCCTCAAAATCAAACTGCGCCTTGAGCAGCTTCTCTTGCATTCGCTCGGCTGTTTCCATATCGAGCGAATCCTGGGCCTTCTCCACCAGCGTGACAATGTCCCCCATGCCGAGAATGCGGGAGGCGAGTCGATCCGGGTGGAAAGGTTCCAGCTCGTTGAGCTTCTCACCAATCGAGGCCAGCTTTATCGGGCAGCCCGTCACAGAACGAATCGACAACGCCGCTCCACCGCGCGCGTCACCATCAAGCTTGGACAGAGCCACGCCCGTGATGCCCAGGCGAGCATGAAATTGCTCAGCCACTTTCACAGCATCCTGGCCAGTCATGCTGTCGACCACCAGGATCATCTCATCAGGATTGACCAGGGCCTTGATCTGCTCCAGTTCGGTCATCAAGTCATCATCAACATGGAGTCGGCCAGCCGTGTCGCAGATGACCAGATCGATGAAGTTCTTCTCAGCGTATTTGACAGCTTCGGCACAGATTTCCGGCGGCTGCTTGCCTTCAATGAAGAAGTGTTCAACCGAAATCTGGTCCGCCAGCACCTTAAGCTGCTTGACGGCCGCTGGTCGATTGATATCAGCTGCGACGACCATCGGCTTCTTGTTTTTGCGCTTGGCCCACAAGGCCAGTTTGGCGGTA
>CAZHDS010000177.1:0-7030 GCA_964531495.1 uncultured Ignavibacteriales bacterium | reverse complement strand
AATCAGTATCTGCAACATATTTTGCAGGTAGTGCCGACCAAGTCGACGCTTCCCATTCTGACCAATGTTCTGGTGGAAGCGCTGGATAATAAAATCAAGATATCGGCGACTGATCTTGATGTCTCAATCACGACGACAATCGAATGTGAGGTCAGTAAGAAAGGTTCGGCATCGCTTCCTGCAAAGATCCTCTCGGATATCATTCGAGAAGTCCCGGAGTCGGATGTATCGTTTGAGACAACCGGCAGCCGCCTTGAGATCAAGATCCCTAACGGCAGCTTCAAGATTTCTACGGTGGCGGCTGATGACTTCCCGAAACTCCCTGCTATCAACACCAAGAAGGAAATCCGCATCTCTGGCTCTGACCTGGTCAAGATGATTCGGAAGGTCACTTTTGCCTGCTCCGATGATGAAACCCGTCCGGCTCTAAACGGTGTTTTGTGGCACACCAAAGGGGAGCGGATGCAGATGGTGGCGACCGATGGTCATCGCCTAGCGCGGATGATGGTTGACAATCCCAAACTGCAGGGACTCAACGAAGATGTTATCGTACCTCCGAAAGTACTGAATCTTCTTCCGAAGTTGATGGGTGAGAAAGCTGGCGAAGTGGGAGTCGTTTTCGGTGAGAACAATCTGATATTCGACATAGGTGATATCATTCTGACATCGCGCCTTATCGAAGGACCGTACCCCAATTTCGAGCAGGTCATCCCAGCAACTAATGATAAGAAACTCACCGTTTCGAAAGCTGATCTTATTGGTGCTGTGAGAAGAGTGTCGATTCTGTCAAATGCTCTCACTCACCAAGTGAAATTCTCGGCCAAGCCGGGCGGTTTGGTACTCTCGACGACCAATGCAGACATGGGTGGCGAAGGTAAGGAAACGCTGGAGTGTGATTACACGGGTGATGCGATCGAGATGGGCTACAATGCCAACTACATCGTCGATATTCTAGGCAAGGTTGACAGTGACGAAGTGATTATCGAGCTGTCAACTCCTGTTGCGGCAGGCGTGGTGTACAGCCCGGAAGTGCCTCGTGAAGACTATCTTTGCTTGATCATGCCTTTGCGGTTGGCCGACTAAGCAGCTGGTTATCACGCCGTGATCTGGTCAAGTTGGGACTCTGCTATCAGGGATGGCGACCAATCGGCTTCTGAATAGGAGATCAGATCAGACTCTTTTGAATCAAGCCTGTCATGCGCATTGAAACAATAGACATCACCGATTTTAGAAATATTGATACCCTCTCGGCAGAATTCTCCGAGGGGGTTAATATTTTCTATGGCCTGAATGGTTCCGGAAAGACCAATCTTCTCGAAGCCATTTTCGTACTCTGCCTGGGACGGTCGCAGCGGGGAGCGGGGGATGTGATTCTGGTTCGTGGTGGTCAATTGGTTTACCGTCTGGCGGGCTCATTAGCGACCGGTGAGCATCGCCGTACTCAATCAGTGGCTTATCAGCGAGGCGGCCGAAAGAAAGTAACTCTGGATGGGGTAGGGGTTCGGCTAAGCGAGTTGTACGATGGTTTTTCGATTGTGTCTATTGGTCCCGAGGACAGCGCGATACTATCCGGAGCACCATCGATTCGCCGCGGTTTTCTCGATATCTATCTATCACAACAGTCGGCTCGCTACCTGTCCAATCTAACCGACTACTCTCGGACCCTGGCTCAGAAGAATGCCGCTCTGAAAGCTGAAGCTGATGCGACGCCGTTTGATCAACTCTTGGTCAAGTACGGCTCGGAGGTTGTGTTGGCTCGCCATGATTTTCTAAGATCGGCTACCCCTCTGGCCCGGCAATATTACGATGACATTTCCGGCGGGGGAAGTTTGGAGATGAGTTATGATCCCTCGCTGGGATTGCTGCCGGAGCAGGCCCAGGCGGGTGACATAGAGGGAATATTCGAGCAGCGTTTGGCCTCGGTGGCGGACCGCGAGACTTATGCCGGTCAGGCGCTGGTCGGTCCGCATCGGGATGACATAGCTTTTGTGATCGAAAACAACCCGGCTCGCACCCACGCGTCCCAGGGTGAGTGGCGGACAGCGGCGATCGCACTCAAGCTGGCCGCCTATCGGCTGATGCGGGACAAGTTGGAATGTTCGCCGGTCTTGCTCCTGGATGAAATCTTCGCGGAGCTGGATCAGCGGCGGACAGCCTATCTAATCGATCTATTTGCTGATTTCGGTCAGTTGTTTCTCACTACGGCCGGTGAGCCTCCGGAACCGCTGCGACAGAACGGCGGCCGGTTTCGGATTGATCAGGGACAACTGGAAAGGGTGAGCTAAGTGTCAGGTTTGCGATTGGAGAACATCTGCAAATCGTTCGATGGTACGCCCGTACTGCGGAACATCAACCTCGATTTGGCCAAAGGGGAGCTATTAGTTCTGCTGGGGCCATCAGGTTGCGGCAAATCTACTCTCCTGCGTCTGGTGGCTGGTCTGGAGGAGTTGGATAGTGGCCGTATTGTCATGGAGGATAGAGAAGTGCACTCCCTTGCGCCGCGCGAGCGGGATGTCGCGATGGTTTTCCAGAACTATTCCCTCTATCCCCATATGAGTGTGGCCAAGAACCTTGCCTTTCCGCTGAAAGTAGCTCATGAGAGTCGCGGGGAGATCGAGCGCCAGGTAACTGAGACAGCCGCCATGCTGGGTTTGACTGATCATCTTGACAAGAAGCCCGGTCAGCTCTCTGGAGGGCAGCGGCAGCGCGTAGCGCTAGGGCGGGCGATCATCAGACAACCATCGCTGTTCTTGCTTGATGAGCCGCTGTCGAATCTTGATGCCCATCTGCGGGAGCAGATGCGGCGCGAAATCGTGCGCCTTCAACGGCGCCTGGGGGTGACGACGATCCACGTTACTCACGACCAGGTCGAAGCGCTCACGATGGCTGATCGTGTCGCGGTTTTGCACGAGGGCGAAGTTGCCCAGCTGGGCACACCAGAGGAACTGTATCGCGATCCGGCCAGTCTCTTTGTAGCCGAATTCATCGGGCACCCCCGTATCAATCTCATCGATCTGGCTATGACCGGCCCTCTCGCTGACGAATTGGCCGTGAGCGCGGGTATTTCGTCCCATGCACGGTTATCGATTGTGGCGGCGGTGAGACCGGAGGCGATCACGCTAATGGCAAGTGGGCCGTTGATGGGGGCTGTCACCGAATGTGAATATGTTGGGGAACAATGGCTTGTGACGGCCAGAGTGGGGGAGACGTCAGTGATAGTCTCAGGTGCTAAACGAGCCTACCAGACCGGCGAGCAAGTCGCGTTGGCAATTCCGGCAGAGGCACCGCTATATTTCGATTGTACCACCGGCCTCCGCACCCACCGAGTATGATCTTCTCCTTCGGATGCCCCAGTGTAGCGACTCAGAACCTGACCTACAAGTTAACTCAGTGGGGCAGGCGCATCCTCAGATTTGCTATCTATCCCTCGATTGTTGGATTTGAAGCCGAATCCAACTTGCTCAAGGGGACTTTTTTCACCTCCAGGTGTCAGTTTCAGGTTCGGTTGGACCAAATCTGGCCGAGTTGAAGTTTTGACCTCCAAATGAACACGAATTGCAATTAGTTCCCGATTGGGCGGTGAAATATCGCTCTTGCGGACTACATTTCAGCGTCAGATTGCAGCCCAGAATCGGTTGTTGGCGATCTGTAACAAGTATTTCTGGATGCAAGTTACCAGCCTTAAGTGATAACCGCGAAGGTCGGTACGTGATAATTGTGGTTGGTCCGCTGGCATCAGATGGCGGATTTTCGACGATTTTGGATTTGCGAAATTATTTTCATGTTTTTTGATCTGCGGCCGGATTGCGTGGAAATCAGATTTGGGACCATCTGGGGGGCTGTTATCAGCGACAAAAGGCCCTCCCAAAGCCTAGAAACCCCTTGACTTTATCCCCTCTATTATGTTTATTACCAAGTGCTACCAGGATTCATTTGATTGAATCAGTAATCCGTGGCGAGCCAATCGGTCTCGCCGAGACTATGTGGGTATATGTCCGTTAAATGCACAGATTTCTACCTAATGAAAACCGCTAACCCTATTCTGGTGAAGGAGACGCTTATGGGGTAATCCGTTCTCGTTCAAACGGCGCGAGCCGATGTTCGAGAGTTGTAAAGAGACGAAGAGTAACAAATTCTAACCCTTCCGAATGAACCGCTTACGCTAACTCCGTTTCCTTCTGTAAGACTACCTTCGGAAGCAACCTACTCTAAACATCTCAGAGAGGTATCTAGATGCCATGTTTTAGAATGACGCTAAAGATCTTGTTGGCGGCTGCATTGGTAGCCGTCTTCAGCCTCGCAGTGGTCAGTGGACCGACTGTTTCTCTCAATCCGTTGGGCATGTACGATGACAATGCCAACTACGAATTGAAAGCACAGCTGGCACCGGTTCACAATCTACCAGGCCCGACCGAGGAAGAAATTGCCCTGAAAAACGCTGAAAACGAGTCCCTGCGCCCGAAGCAGGCCACTCGCGGCACGGACCTGCCAATTGCAGTGACCAATTTCAGCGCTAATCGCGACAAAGCCGTGTTCCTGGCGGAAGACTTTGAGTCTTATACGCCGACCACGACTTCTGATCCTTATCCGGTCCCAGGTTGGACCCGGATTAACACAGTCCCCGACTACACCTGGTTTATCGCGACCGCCCAATCGGGTGGCGTAGATAACGGCACTCAGGCTTCCCTGTGTCCGTATGGCCCAGTTGGCAGCCCGCTGGATGAGTGGATGATCACCCCGCTGATCGATGTTACCACTGCTACCAGCGCCCTGCGCGTGGACTTTGCCTACTTGAACGACAATGCCACCTGGCCGAATGAGCTGAACCTGTATGTTTCCACGACAGGCGTTGCCCCGGGCGACTTCACGCTTCTGTGGGAAGCTCTGGTTGAGCCTCACACCACCATGGTGTGGACGACGACTTCGGTCGATCTGTCCGCCTATGCTGGCACTTCCATCTACCTGGCCTGGCGCTATGTGGGTGAAGATGCCAACCTCGGTGGCGTCGACGACATTTATGTTCTCGACGAAGCGGCCGCGACCGGTCGCTGCTGCTATGGCGATCTGGGTGCCCCGGACTGTGCTGATAACACTCAGGCCGAGTGCGAAGCGCTCGAAGGCTCTTGGGATGTTACCAAGACCTGCGCTGGAGATGCTTGCCCGATCATCACCGTTCCAGACAACGATGATCCGGAAACGGCGATCGTGATTGTTCCTCCGACAACCGTCGTTGGTTCCACGGCAGCGGCGCAGATCGACTGCCCCGGCGTCCTTGATTGGGAAGCCGTTTGGTACGAGTTCGAAGCCCCTTATGGCGAGAACGACGTGTATGTAAACTACTGTGGTTCCCCCGCAGATGTTTATTCCATAGGCATTGTACTTTATGAAAAGTCACTGCCGCTGGATTGTAATGCCTATGTCGTTGCCAACAGCTATGCTTTCAATGACTGTGGCGATGGCTCGACCAATCCTGACATGAGCTGGAACCGCTTGGCGGGTCCGACCAGTTACTTGCTGCCGGTCTACTTTGATGACGGCGCCAAGGCTGGTGGGGACTTCCAGTTCGACATCACCTTGACCGAATCAGTTCCTCTGCCGGCGGGCGGAAGCTGCGGTGATCCTTATCTCGCCAGCTACAGTGCTGGAGATGGGACCCAGACGATTGCCAGCATGACCACTTGCGGTTATGCCGACGTCTATGGTGGCCAGACCACTTGCCTGGGTTACTATGACCAGGGCGAAGACTGGATCTGCGAACTGACTCTGAATGATGCAGTGGATCTTAAAATCGAGCTGGATCCGAAGGGCACAACCTACAGTGGTTTTGCTGTTGCGGATGCTTGCACCGATTTCACGACCTGCATCACCACGGTGTCGAGCTCCAGCAGCCTGCCGAAGAGCACGGTTGTGACTCTCGCGGCTGGAACTTACTACATCATGGTTGACACCTGGGCGGCTCCGGATTGTATTCCGGAATTCGACCTGACTTTTGAAGAGTTTGTCTCCACCTCGGGTGACAACTGCAGCGACCCCGTTTCGGTGAAGCTGCCAGATGATATGACCAGTGGTACTGGTTCCGATGAATACTGGGACAACAACTACACTTGTGGTCGTATCAATGACTACTCGATGACTTGCCTCGGTTCCTATGACGGCGGCGAGGACATCATTTATATGCTCGACGTCGGTTCCGATATGAACGTCGACATTCTTCTCAATCCTAATGGCACGACCTATGCCGGCCTGATGGTGTCGGATGACTGCCCGGACACCGACGAAGCCTGTATCGCCTTCGTTACCGGTTCCAGCTCTGCCGAGAAGGGTATCTACAATCTGGCCTTGACGACTGGTTTCTACTACATCATGATTGACACCTGGCCGAGCCCGGCTTGTATTCCGGACTTCGACCTGACAATCAAGCCGGCTGCCGAGCCGATGGGCAACGATAACTTCGCCGACTGCGATCCAGTCTTCGACGGCGTGGAAGTTGCCTTCATCACCACGGCCGCTACATTCGACGGTCCTGGTGGATGCATGACCTCGCCGAATATCTGGTACTGCTACGAAGCTACCTGTGACGGCATGGGCACCTTCAGCCTTTGCGGTTCCGGATATGACACCAAGATAGCTGTCTATGACGGTACCGATCCGAATACGGCCACGATGCTTGGCTGTAACGACGATGCTTGCGGCCTCCAGTCCGAGCTCGTGGTTGGCGTGGTCTCCGGCAACACCTACCTGGTGGAAGTTGGTGGTTACAGCAGCAGCACCGGCGCTGGTGTTCTGAATGTTTCCTGCACGGTTTGCCCGGCTCCAGAGAACAATAACTGTGAAGATGTCACAGCTATGACTCTGCCGCAGGTATTCACAGGTGACAACACTTGTGCCACGAACCAGTGCAGCAGCCTGCTCGCCTCCGATGGTGAGACCTGGCATGCCATCATAGTGCCGTCCACTATGGACGTCACCATGGAATACTGTGGTACGGTCCCGGCCTGGGGTAATGGCTTCATTACGCTGGTCGAGGGTT
>CAZHDS010000176.1:5204-7219 GCA_964531495.1 uncultured Ignavibacteriales bacterium | reverse complement strand
AGTATCAATGCTCGCATCATCTCTACCTCCCTCTTTAGGTTCCGAAAGAGGAGAAATATGGGCACTATATTGCCGGAAACCCAATTTAGGAGACCTAATCATATCTCCGGTCGACTCAAACAATAAAACGTGATGGACGCATGCTCACCCCCAAACTCCTTGTGGGCTTTTAACCGCGCGTTCAATCGAATCCCCTGTGAAGATTTCAGCTCACGATCCGCTACATACACAAAGGGTATCTGATAAACGTCGTGCTGGGTACCACGAGCTGTACCGCCAAACGCCGGGATCACGGGGTGATTTCCTCGGCACTCCTGGATGATCTGCCAGCCAGCCCTGTACTCCGCCGAGCCGACTGTAACCCATCCATACCCGGGCACATACGCTTGAATCAGGTATTGAATCGTGTCGTTCAGTTCCACGTCCGACGAGATATTTATTTCCGCCTCTTTCAGGAAGAGGAGCTTCCCAGTAGACGGGGACAGATACCACCCAGACCCGTTTTCATAGCTGTACGACGCCGTAACAGTGTGCCCCGCCTGCGAAACCTCAAAAATCACATCCCCGGATCTGTAATCGACGTAGTAGTCGCCCCCATCCTCAAAATCGTCAGCAAATGGATCACGCATGGTCTGTGTCACGCCATCGACCTTAACCACGACAGAATAGCCGGTGAGATCCTCCTCGGCTAAGATCTTACCATGAACCAGATCGATCCAGACAGCGTGCTCGCTATTCCAGGTCAGACCGTCCCCACTGTCAACTAGAGTCTCATCCGAAACCCGAACACTGTCTCCATACCAAGTAGTTCTGTCCGCGAAATTGTGACTAGCCCGGATGAACTCCGAGCCCGCTAAATTTGCGCCCTCAGAGACAAGAATGGCACCGTCCGACTGACGGGCCGGAATCGTTACGATGGGGACACCATCATCCGTCGTCGGGTCTGCCAGAGGCTCTCCGCTATGTGCGGCACACACAGAGGTAAGCGTTGTCTGGTCGCCTTCAGATAACTCCGCCTTGAACCAAATATCACAGTCGTCACCTGAGGTGCTGATGTAGTCCAAGGCGGTGACAATAGCACTGGCCTGAATTTCTGTGGCCAAACGGCCTGCATTTACTTTCTGATTCGGAAAGTCACTGGAGATGCTTTTCGTGTACTTCGTAGATGCCATTACCACACCTCCAACCGGGCCATTGTAACGTACGCTTCGAAATTGCCGTGTGTTGTTCGGTATTGCAGAACAACTGAGTGTTCAGCCTCTTCTTCAAAAAGCTTGTATGCAAACCCCATTACCGGAAGACAGGCATCCATTACGGTATCAGAGTCCCAGGTGTCAGTCCCAGTAGTGCTTCGGTACGCCCTTTGAATCACATATCCCACCATCTCACCGTCGACCAGTACACGCGCCTGAAAGTTCTTATTCCCGGACATGCCCCACGCAAATGACCAGCCTATTCGGTACTGAGCAGCTGGCAGCACCTCCGTGGTAAGCACGAGCTTCGTCCGCCAATCGGTGGAGGTTGTAGAGCTAATGTCCAGGTGTTCTGCTGAACTCCGTACCAAGGAAGCCGTTAGTAATGGTTCCGGAATTCCGGAATGAACCGCCACTATGCCGTCTAACGTAGTAACCTCAGAAGGCTCCAAGGCACTATCAAACCAGATCTCGCAATTATCCCCTTCGGTATTGATGTGCCCCAAAATCGTCAGAATTGAACTTTCCTGAATTTCTTGGGAAAGCCGGTCTGAGGATACTTTCTCCTCTGGAAAGTCTTCAGAGATGCTATACGTATACTTCATAGCAGCCATCAGCTGACCCTCCAGATCTCAAGCCGTGCTCGTCGGAGCCTAGCAGTACCCCCACCTGTCTGGCTATAATCCAGATCGATATTTAGCACCCCAGATCCCGTGTAGTAGTAGTGGCCCCCTCTCGGGAAATACTGGTCTCCACCCGCGTCAACCGCTTCTTCAAACCCATTAAAACATGTAACCGTGTCGTTAATCTGAACCTGAACTT
>CAZHDS010000176.1:0-5104 GCA_964531495.1 uncultured Ignavibacteriales bacterium | reverse complement strand
CCGTGTGCAGACGTGGTTGAATTTAACGTTGTGACATCTGTGGGGGCTGCCAACTCATCAAGCTTAATCGAATCTGATCCGCCGCTCTTGTGTGAAGTAGCGTGTGCTGTCGGGGTCCGTGCATCAGACAGGCGGGAGTCGTTACCCTGACAGAACGTGCCCGAAGTTGTCCCGAAAGCTGGGAGTCCGTGTCCATGGTTCGATCTAGCAAGAGACGTGGAGTTTCCTTCCGAGGGAGTGTCTCCAGGCGTTATTGAGGCAGCGACCCCAGTGTCAATGTCATGTTGATGATCAATCTTGGCTGCGGTCGTCCCTACCCCCACCCCGGCTGTGGTTTTCTTTACATTTACCGGAGCCGTACTCGACAATGGGGTATTGGTTGCCCCAGAGGCCACGCCATCGAGCTTCGATTTATCAGTGCTCGACATGAAGCCATTGGCGCCCGTCGTAGCTGATGCGTGCAGAGTAGCTACAGTCTGGTCACCATGTGCATGTACGTGGTTTGCCCTTGCTACCTCGGAGGATGCCCCCTCCGAGTTTGTGGTCCCAATCGTTACCGGAACTGCTGCTGCAATACCATGCTGATGGTCACGCCTCGAAAAACTGGCCTCAGACCCCTCCGCAGCAGAGGCCCCTACCAAGACAGCAGTCGGCACCCCTGTTGCCAAGGCATCCGACCCACCGGGAAGATGCCGGGACGCATGCGAAGACACATCGACACCGTCGACGTTCCCAACATTCGTGATGGCATTGCCACCCATGTTGATATTCGACGACATCGACCGGGTTCCATTGACCAGGAGATATTGTGTATTCCCTGCAATGAAAACCCGTCCTTTGCGGCGAAGGACCAGTGTCTGGTTTCTCATCACAGACACACACCAGACGTCGCCCTGGTATGGGACAACTTCCGAGGTGAATTTGCTGATGGTGTGTCGATCCGTAAGGTTTAGTGTATACAATCCCTTCTTTGTTTGAGTGCTCTTTGTTCTAATCCCGTTTCGAGCACAGGCCGCCTGTAACCAATCAATGAGTGCTGGATTTTTCGAAGCGTAGGTCATCGTACAGGGCATTTTTCCGGTACGTACCCATTCATCAACACACTCTGGTTTATCTTCTGCTGTTTTTCCTCGCCCACGGATATTCCCATCTCCCAGGATCATTTCACCTAGGAGAAGTCGAAACTGGCGGGCAGATAAATCAAGTAGGTGGTTACCTGGAATCTTGTCACACAGGTCCATTCGTAGAGTATTCCTGGCGTATGCGCTAGGAACGTAAAAAACGAATCCAGTTTTTGTTGTTACATATTCAGAATCACCTACTGGTCGCCCAATATTATCTTTGGTGCAGACGTGCCCATTATGAATTCCAAGATCTTCAAGAAGCCGGTTTATACGCTCTGAAAGAACTCCTTCAGATTGAGCAATCCGATAACCGAAACCACCCTTGGTAGGGTTAATTTCACTTCCTTCTGTGACGACCCACGCGAGTAAACGCAAATAATTGTCGGGTCTAGGATACTCTACGGAAGAACCAATTCCTGCAACCGGAATTGTGGCGGCGCTGGACAGCTTTGCAAATTCCTCTGCAGTTGTTTCCTGCCACTTCCATCCGGGTTTTCTTTTTGGGTCACAAGTCCGGTACACCATTTTATGGTTTGGTGTAACAAGAATTTCCGTAGCTAGTGACCGAAGGCTAATCAGAGAATCAAACGTATCGTAAACGTACCTACCAACAACTAGAGAAGGCTCCAATTGCTCTGTTTCTTTATTGAAGGTCAGAGCAACTGTCTTCTTTGCCTGGATGTCCTGGTAAGACACCCACCCGTCCCTCGTGAGAAGTTCAGTGTCTGAACTAAAACAGTGATCGTCCGCATCTAAACCTGCCAAAGCACCGTGGACACTGACGCCACCAGCACCCGAACCACCGGATGTTCCTTGTGGTCTTTCGTCTGTGATTACAGCGATACCGACACCCTGCTCGATGACGATTTTCGCAACTACGAACCCAGTCGGCTCAATAAATGTTGGCACATTCGCAAGGTCCGCAATTTCAGCTTCGGACTGCGTGGCATACTCTTGCGTGCCATAAATTACCGAGACACGCCCATCTGACGTCACATATACCGTATCAGCGCGGAAGTACCCCGAGGTCATCGCCGTCAGCGTGCCCGCGTTGTCGTACTGCGTGATGTTCAGCTCGGTTTGACTGGCCTGCTCGGAGGTCCCATTGGTGCCGTAGAAAGCGCTGAAGACAGCATCTGTCGCCCCGGCATAGGTAATCAGATCCAAAGACCGATAATATGACCCAGAACCAACATCGAATTTCCGAGCAGTACTGCCCTCGGAACAAGCCATACCACTATCAAGATTGAACTTGTTGGTGACCGCCAGATAGGTGTCAAGTCGAGTCGCGAGGTGGTCTACCGGATTCCGAATCTGATGCAGAAACCGAATCGCACTGCCACTTGTGTAGGCCACTGCCAGTGAGATGCAGTCCGCCCCAGGAGGAGATGTGGAAGCGACGATTCCGGGGGATACTGGGTCATAGAAGATGTAGTTTGTAGTCGACGCTGACAGAGCCAGGGAGGTTACAGCATCCCACTCAACAAAGAAGGTGTCTTTTTCCGTCTCCCGGAGAATCCAACCCTCTCCGGCCTCCACATCAACGTAGAGTCCGGTGGCGTCCGTAACTAGCCCATCCTCGCAGATGCCAGAGGACGAGGCGTCATAGAAGAAGTCCGAGAAGTCTACTACAGACCCGGTTGGGTAGCGAAAGCCCCCCTCTCCGACAATAAACAGATGGTTGTCGTCCCGACACTCGACGAAAGCCCTCAGCAATGCCCCTGGCACCATCGATGCCGCTTCCCCATCAGCCGAGAAGAAACCGAAAATCCCACCCGTGGCACTCTCGATATTGACGTTTAGGTTGCAGTCGTTGACGTCCGATGCAGCCAACGAAATGCGAGTGTTCGACCCCGACGACCCAATGTGCCAGGCGCTACCACAATCAAGGAACGAACAAACTCTCAGCGAAACAATAGATCCTCCGTCTGCCAGTACGGCGTCTGCGTCTGTGGTTTTGTAGGCAATCGTGAATCCGATGCCCTGTCCGTAAAATTCTGCCGAATCCGCAACACGAACCCCTGTCTGGATCGGGTTTACGGAGCTGAGAGCGGGCAGGTAACTCGGAACCAACAGCGTCCCATCAAGGACCGCACAGTAGGACCCAGACCCCGTGACTTTCAGTGCCGTTCCAACTTCCTGCCCAACGGCGGTCACCGTGCAACCGAAGTTGTTGATGATGACAGTCGCCCCATTCTCAACGATGACCCCCGTTGAGCATCCTCGAACATAGATGCCGCGCATCGAGGTCTGGCTGAAAGCCACCGCACAGCGCACAAGGCACTTCTGTGCATCCGTGACGCCTGACAAGCGCATACCGATCAGGACACCACCTGTCATGGTGAACAGGTCTCCGTCGCTCTCCTGTGCAACGACAAACACGGTGTCGGGGCGGTCTCCCGTAGCCGACGTGACTATCACGCCGGCCGGCACCGTCATTGGTGACTCGGTATAGGTCCCAGGCTCAACAATCACGGCCCAGGGACTCGACGCTGAGGCCCCACCTGTTATGGCTGCCTGAATCCCGGCTGAAATCGAAGTGTAGTCGACATCGTCTCCAGAAGCCCCAACGGTAACCCGCCTAGACAGCGTCTGTACGTTCTTAACCATGGTGCCGCTACCAGCACCATCACTTCTAAAAATGTACCCTGTGTTGGCCCCGGCTTGGCCACCCAGAGAGCCGGAGACGTTGTCCCAGTCGGTGACATCAGCACCGACTTCGGCATCATTGAAAAGACCCGAGGCCCAGCTTGTGCCAAAATCGTTTGTCAAACTGTAACGAAACGTTCCTGCGGATCCACCAGCAGTACGGCGCCCCGGCTTAACGTCGGCATCCAACTGGAACTGCACATGGCTGAGAGAGACCAGGTCATTTGCATGGGTAGCTTCCCCTGCGTAGACCTGGCTATCGCTCATCCCATCCTTTTGGACTTTGACCGCGAGCCCAACCCCATGTCCTCCTGAAGGGGAATTGTGCACTCCGATCAAACACAACGCGGCGGTATTTGATCCATTTATCTCGATGAAGACACCACAATCTTCTAGTGCATCTCTGCCATCACAGCCATCCATGTAGATGCCGTAAAACAGATTCGCGTGATCAATTCCTGTCAGAAGTGTCCGGGTATCTCCACCTGTAATCAGGAATTTACTTCGCGGCAGTCCCACATTTGTGTTCTCATCCAGCACCAGATGGACAGTATTCCCCGGATTATCCGTATCCAGATAATGGAACGTATTGAACGACTCCATATAAAAGAAACCGGACCCAGTAGCATAGTAGACAGCCTGCTTCGTCGAGGCGGCGACATTTGTCGTATCGGTGACGGTGAGATACCCCTCACACTCCCTGTACAGGTATATCGTCCCGGCCTGCACATCGATGGTACGCCTAACAACAGAAGGGCCTTCGGAGTCGTCCCACTCGGATTGAAGGAACACACGAAGAACATTGATCTCGCCATCCTCGTCCGCATCGCAGATCAAGGCAGGCGCATTACTCCCGAGCACTCTACAATTCTCGATAGACGTATAAAGCAGGTCTGTACAGCTAATTGTCCCTTCTATGTAGGTGTCCCAACCGTATCCAACCACTCCGATGTAGTCTTTCAGGGTGAAAGACTCCCCGTATTCCCCAGGAGCGACCTCGATCTGGTAGCGTTTGTCGTCTGCTGCGTCTGTGATGGACGCCAGAGCCGCTGTGATCGTTTCAAAATCGCCCGCGCCTTCTTCAGAGACAGTGACCACGCGCGTTCGCGCTACGGTAATCCGACGCCAGTAGACGCCATCGTAGTAAGAAAAGCGCTTGTCATCGGTCAGATAAACTAGCAGTCCTGTCGCCGGAGAACTGATCGCATCGCGCTGCTCCGTCGTCATGCGAGTAATCAGGACACCCCTGCTGGTAGAATCCGCCTGAATAGCGGCAGAAGCATCTGGTGTGGCCCCCACAGAGACACTAGCTATCAAGGAGTCGACGTCCA
>CAZHDS010000175.1:0-7301 GCA_964531495.1 uncultured Ignavibacteriales bacterium | reverse complement strand
GTTCGGGCAATATTGCGTTCGCCGCTATGATGATTGCATGCGTCATTGCGGCCATAACACTTGCAGCTGAAGACAACCATGCTTATGAACTCTTCGCCATGGCCATCGTCATCGGGCTTGCTGCCAGAGCGCTGTTCAATGTGATCCTGGTAAAGGACTTCCAGAAGGCACCATATCAGATCATCACTTCTGTCGGTCTCCTAATAGCGCTATTTGGATTCTTGGAGGGGAGCCCACCATTTCAGGACAAACTGATGGATGCACTTCCCGGGTGTGCAATTGCGGTCGTCGGCCTGCTGTCCGCGGGATACCCAAGGTCAATTGCCGTAGTGATCTTTGCCATAACGGCATTTCTTCTCACGATGATCTTCAGCAGAGGCCTTAACTGGGCACAGATTGGAATCGCGCTTGTTGTCGGTGTGCCCCTGATACTTGCGGCTCTATACCTTTTCAGGCGGGACAAAATCGACAGCGATTCAGAATCAGCAAGGCACGACGTGACACATTAACTGAGTCAGCCAAAGAACATGTGAAACCGCTCGCAACAGAAAATGAAACTGACGCATCTTCTGACAGAGAAGCGCGAAACTACCCTTGGAGGGCTGTTTCTGCCGGAGGAAGGCGACCATGATTGAAGAGAACTGCGCTAAGGTTCGACAGGGATTCCAAATTGGTTACTAGGGAATGATCTTAGGCTCTTTGCTCTGTTTGGCAACTACAGTTTTGCGGCCGCAGCCAATGAACGGAGATGAAAGAGACATCCCTGCCACAACGATACAAGATGATTATGACCTGATGAAAGGAAGCTCCTTATGAAACGTTCGATTATCACTATGGGCATCGCTTGCATGATGCTTCTGGCATCGGCGGCAAGCGGCCAGACGCAACAAACGGCCAAGAACATGAGGGTGGGTGTCTACGATAACCGCGCCATAACCCTCGCCTACTTTGGGTCCGAGTTTAATCCCGTGGAGAGGAAAATGGCAGAGTACAAAGAGGCCAAAGCGGTTGGAGACTCGGCAACAATCAGAGAGCTTGAGGCGTGGGGGCCCAGATTCCAGCGTCAGCTGCATTTTCAAACATTCGGTCGGGCTCCAGTTGATGACCTTCTGCTTCTGGTGAAGGACAAAATCCCTGAAGTTGCCGCGAGAACTGGGGTTGATATGATCGGCTGGTACCCAGACTACACCGGAGCTGAAGTGGAGATAGTGGATATCACCGGAGAATTGGTGGCCCTGTTTAATCCGACACAGGAGAAACTCGAATCGATCAAGCAGATCAAGGACGTGGAGCCGGTACCTCTGTGGGATATCACTGACGAGGATTAGGTGATTAGGTTATAGACCAACGAGCCTTTGTGGTACAAGCGCCACAAAGGTTCGACTGATATCACTTTTCACTACTACTTGGTTGACAACCGAGTAGGCGGACCTTGACTGGCCGTATTGTGTGCACAGCTCCTCCTGATCATCCCTGCACCGGGAAATGGCTTCATACGCAGACACTCTCAAAGACACGCAGGAAGTTACCACCCAGGATTTTTCTGATGTCAGTCTCGGAGTAGCCGCGCGCTATCAGTTCGCGTGTGATGTTAGGCATCATCGAACAGTCATCGAGTCCCCTCGGTGGCATCGACATACCATCGAAATCAGAACCCAGCCCGACATGATCCGGGCCGGCAAGAGCCACAATGTGATCGATGTGATCAACTACCGTGCTAACACTCGGTCGATGAGGCCGCAAGGGAGCTTCCAGTCCTTCCATTTCCGGAAGATACTGCGCCAGCTCAGCCTGCAGTTCTTCTTCCGGCATTTCCGATACGAACAATCGACCAAGGGTCTTGCTCAACTCAGGACGTTCGGCAAAGAAGTCCACGAAAGCCTCGCTGAATTTGTCACCCAGAAAGAAGCTCACAAACGTCACACCCACCATGCCACCATTCTCGGCCAGTTGGAGGATCTGCTGATCAGTCAGATTGCGTCCGTGGCCACATAACGACCGACAACAGGAGTGCGAGGCCACCACCGGCACCCGCGTAGTCTTCAGAACCTCCTCGAACGTCGCATCGGAAGAATGCGACAGATCGATGATGATCCCCAAGCGGTTCATTTCGGCGATCATCTCCCGACCCAAATCATTCAGACCGTGAAAGCCAGGCTCCTTGTCATCCCAGCTCGTAGACCACTCGGTGGACTTGTCATGGACAATCGTGATCAGCCGTACACCCAGGTCGTGAAAGTACGACAGACTTTCCGGCTTGCCCTCGAGCGCCAGCCCGCCCTCGATAGCCAGTACCGACGCAATTTTGCCAGCCCCACCTGCCGCATGCGCATCGCTCGCGTTGTAGCACAACGAAATCTGGTCGCCGTTGCGTTCAATCTCGTGACGTAGCGTTTTGATCGCTCGGGTTACATCCGCGTGGGGGGATTTCTCTTCGGCATAGGGACTGGCGAAGCTGGCGAACACCTGGAGGTTCACGCCGCCATCAATTAGACGGGGCAGATCGATATGGTAGGAATCATGTCGCAGTGAAAGATCATAGCCGCGACGTACAGGCAGAATCGTGTCGCAATGCAAATCGGCGACGAACGCATCGCGATGGATTTCCTCAGGACTTCTAGCCATCAAAGCGATAGAGATCAAGGGTAGACGGAAGTGCGTGACAACCCAATGTCAAATCTCTCCGCAACCACCGCATCATGCTTGCCAGAAGAAGGCAACTTGCTGCCCTCAGAGCCATTTCTTCTTGCGGCCGGCTGGCGCAAGCCTAATGAACGTAATACTCTCCCATTGGAAGAAGACGGTACCGCTGGGTGACTCGCAGCACAGAAGATCATATTCTTCCATGTAGAGCGCCGTGCAGCAGGTGGCTGAGCCCTTGCCGGAGGCATCAACACTGGCCTCGAATCCGATACATAGCTCACCTTCGTCACTAGCCGTGATCACACCGTCCTTGATCCAGCCTTTGGCCACCAGGAACTGTTTCCACTTCTCACCAGAATTCATATCTATTCTCCATGCTTGATGCTCGACATTTTCGCTCGGACCGCCCGCTGTACGACCCGGTAGTGAGAGCCAGATTCACAACTCACCCGGCCCCCATGAAGTCCAGACCCCGTGCAAGACAGCTCCAATGTAAACTCATGGCCAACTCAGCGCAACAGGACTTTGAGGGCCTGGCCTCTATTTGTCGTGACCAAGGCGGTCGCAGCCCCTTTCGTGTTCTTACATCGCCGACGCGAGTCGGACCGAGTACGAAAGACGAACTCAGTTCGCGGATAGAAACTGCTAGCCATAGTCGAGTCGACCCCGTCTTGACTATGGGTACTAAATGGTGTACTTTGCGAGTGGATCGACGCAGGATCAGGCTACTGGCAAGAGAGGTGGCAAGATGAATTCCATGCTGAAGATGTCAGTTGTGATCGGGCTGCTATTGGCTCTACTGGTCTCGTGCGGCAGCAATCCCACGAAGACAATTGACGACCGCACCAGGACCGTCAGTCCTTTCCCCCAGGAAGTTGGGATGTACTGGAGCTATGAAGTTTACGACAACCTCACCGAAGAGACCGATACGGTCGAGGTGGCGGTGATCGACAGCGGTACGTCTGGCAGCTCCACGGCAACCCTTTGGAAGGAGTTGCGCGATGGTGGCGTTGTCACAACCCTCTGGGAGTCGATCGACGACACACTGGTCATCTCTGAACGAAGTCCCGGCGATAGCCTTCTGAAGAGATTTGTCTTCCCGCTCGACCTTGGCGCCACGTGGACCGGACCTATGACACATGACTCCAGCGAAGTTATGTTAGCTGGTGTCGTGCTTGTCCTCCCGATCGGGCGGTTGCATGATGTGAGTCGCATCGATCGACGCTGGAGCACTGATTTTGAAGGTGGTGGCAGTTTTTCCAGGACCTGGATCGCCGAGGGAGTTGGCATGGCGCTGCTATCCATACAGAATCAGTACTCCGACGGTACCACCGTTTTTACCACTCTCAATGAGTATTGGCAACTGCTCGACTACGACCTCAATACCTTCGGCATCCATGAGTATCCGACGACCGTCGGCACCCACTGGACCTACAACGTCCTCGACACCAACATGAACATCATTGACACGTTGAACGTGATGATCGTCGGCGACACGGTCACCTCCGAAGGGCTGCCAGCCACCCTCTGGACTTATGACTACGGTTCCCGGGTAGACAGTGAGCTTGTAGGGGTTGGTGCGTCTTCAGTTCGCCATCAGTCCCCGATTACTTTCCCTGATACGTACTACGAGTTCCCGCTCGCCATCGGGAAGTACTGGGGGATGCACTTCTTTGCCCCGGTGGCAGAGATCGTCGAAAAGGGTCCGGTCAGCGTACCGGCAGGTGATTTTGTGGCGGGGTTTGAGCACTGGTACGGCGGCGGGGCTTTCAATTACTACTGGTCGGCCGATTCCTGGCTCGTGCCCAATGTGGGGCTGGTGAAACGTCGGCTAGCGACAGGCAACTTAGCTCCCCTTGTCACTGTCCACTGGGAGCTGACTGACTACTACATTGCGCCCTGAGCGGATCTATCGATCAACCATCCGCCTCGGTCTCTGACGACAAAGGGGCGTGAATGTCCAGCGCCAATCTCCATTGTCCGGCAGGGTCCTTGCGCCAAATATGCATGTAGCTGAAACGCGTAAGCTCGTCGCCAACCGCCAACGTGCTTACGCCATAGGCGTACCCGAGATCACCGGCCCGGGAAACATCAACCAGCGTCGGCACCCAGCTGAACTTGCCCGTGACCTCCTCCAGTTTGCCCCGGATCGGCGCCAGACCCTGCATCGGAAACTCGCCGTTGCGGTAATATCGAAGATCGTCAGCCGCAAACTCACCGTAGGCATGCTTCGCCCCGCCCGAAGCGCACACCGACGAAAACTGCCGCTCCATCGCCTCAAGATCCTTCAGGGCCTTTTCGCTGTCGACCGCCGCAGATTCAGACGCCCTTTCGATCAGTTTCGTCTGGAGTGAGTCCGGACGCGACCGATGCGCTTCGTGATTGCATCCGAAGTCGATCACAAATTTCCAGGTCCCGTCGGGCTGTATCTTCCAGATCGTATTGTAGTGCCCGAAGGCTGTGGCTGTCTCGTCGGTCGGCTTACGGCGAAACTCCCACGGACCCGTCGTCCAGCCCAGATCGCCACTGCTGGCAATTTCCGCATACACTGGCTGCCATGTCAAGAGCGCTGTACCGGCTTCCCGGCCCGCGTATAGCTCCTTCGCATTGACTGCCTGCGGTGCGAATACCACACCATCGTCAGCTGCGAATTGCGAAAACCCTTCCGGCATGCCGTTCTCAGCTGTGAAGGCCGCAAAAGCTCGTTCCGCCTCTACCACCGCCATCGGATCGGGCGGCTTGGTGTTACTGCATGACAGAATCATCACCATCCCTGCCATTGCCAAAGTCATCACTGTCATATTGCGAATAGATCTCACGTGTAACTCTCCTCATGCGGCGGTTCCTCGTCATCATTGAGGGAACATAGCGAATGTGGAATGCGGGTAGCAAGAAGAATGGAGGCGTGTAGGGCGGATTCGTCCTCAGTCCCACTGGCTGTGATAATGGCGGCTGTCTGTAAGTCGGGTTCCGAACGCAATGTCACCCCCGCCCTTTCAATGTCACCCCCGCGAAAGCGGGGGCCCAGCCATTCAGATCAAGGTAGGATAGAGATCCTCCCAGTCCGGATTGTCGCTCTCGATCATCTCCAGCTTCCAAGCCCTTCGCCACTTCTTGATTTGCTTTTCACGAATGATTGCTGCCTTGATATCATCATGGCGTTCGAAATAGACCAGCCTATGGACGCCGTGCGTCTTAGTGAAGCCT
The DNA here is from genome assembly GCA_964531495.1 of uncultured Ignavibacteriales bacterium. Lineage (GTDB taxonomy): Bacteria > Zixibacteria > MSB-5A5 > GN15 > FEB-12 > DAOSXA01. The sequence goes on along the minus strand of CAZHDS010000175.1, from coordinate 1,451 downwards.
GGCACGAGCCCCTCTCGATGTTCGTACACCCGCTTGATCAAATCACCGGTCACTCCAACATACAACGTCCCGTTTCGTTTACTGGCTAGTATGTAGACGTATGAGTGCTTCATGATATTCCGTTTTGGCCGGGACATCAAGGCTGATGAGCAGCCTCATCGCACCGGATACACTTGTCCGTCATTCCCGCGCCTTCTCCGTCACTCCCGTCCCTTCAATGTCATTCCCGTCCCTTCAATGTCATTCCCGCGAAAGCGGGAATCCAGCCCTTTCATCAACGGTACCATCTGACCCGGTTATGACTGGCCCCCTGCTTTCGCAGGGGCGACGGTCGGCAGGGGCTACTGAGCACTAACGGATCCCACAGCAAGCTGTTGGGGAGGCGGGGTGTGAGAAACACGACGGACTTGCCTAGAGCGATAACTGTGGTTGAGTCAGATCCCGCCAGAACTCATGTGCAGTCTGTGTGCGAGTGGTAACGTGTCGTCGAAGTGACTTGGCTATGGCATAGGAAAACGGCGAGTCCAGTTGCTCCGCGAGTAGGCGAGGCTTGCCCGCCACAATCTCATCCTCCGTGAAGCTCTGGACTCCGTTCATCTCGAGGCTCAGAAGGAGGAGACCGGTATGATACAGGTCAACTTGCTTTCCTACCAGACCGAACTCCAGTGGCCTTAGATACTCTGGTGGTACCATCCACTTCGCCAGAATCGTCCCAAAGACCCTAATGTCGGGTTCAAGTCGACTAATCCCAAGATCCCCGACCTTTGTCACGGCTTGAGGTGCTATTCCGGGAATCATCTTATCCCGCATTCCTGCCGTGAAGACATTTCCTGCATGAATATCCTTGTGGACGTAGCCCTGCTCATGCATGAAATAGAGAGCTTGAAGCACTCCTCTTGCCACGCCGATGACCCACTTCGATCCCTCAAAGTCATCCCATTCGAATAACTCAGAAAGTGGCATGGTGCAGCGTTCAATGATCAGGTAGAACGTGTCGCGATATTCAAACGCCTCATGGATGTATGTTATGGACGGGTGCCTGAGTAGCTTAAGTTTCTGAAGCTCATTTAGCCAATCATCCCGAACTTTCTCTTTGGGTCGGTTTTGGGGGAGCAAGATCTTGGCGATAAGTGGATTGTCCCATTCGTCAGTGCACTCATATGTGGCTCCGAACGCACCCTTCTTGACAAACGAGCCAATGACGTACTTCCTACCCTCGCAGGAAATCTGTTCCCCATCGGTTGGGTAGTGAATGCTCTGATTTGTCATGACCTCCCTCTACAGAGTGTACCCGGCAGGGGGACCTGCCGGGCTGGATAATGTTTCTCAAATCCCGGGCAGATTAAAGCAAATCACCTTTGGTTCGGTCATTTCCTGGAGCGAGAATTTCAATCCCTCACGACCAAGACCAGAGTACTTCACACCACCAAATGGCATCGAATCCAATCGAT
>CAZHDS010000174.1:0-7324 GCA_964531495.1 uncultured Ignavibacteriales bacterium | reverse complement strand
TGTACTGCATCTTGAGCAGTCTAGTGAGGCATACGTTTGTCTTTGTCTTATCAGTCTCGGGGTGGAGGCCGATCTCAGTGATCTGTTCGGTCGCGGGGGATTCGGCTGTCTCCGTAACTTCAGTTGGCGGTGCATGATTGTTCATGGTGATTCCTGAACGGTTTCGCGTGGTGCTGACTCGGCCACTTCCTGGCCTCGTTTCAGCTGGTACTTTTTCACCTTGCGCCACAAGGTTGTTCGGCCGATGCCGAGCTCTTGGGCGGTTTGAGTGAAATTCCATTCATTGTCGCGAAGGGCGCGAACAATGATCGACTTTTGACCGTCGTCGAGGAGCCGCGAGTTACTGCCCTCCGATATTCGGCTCAAGCCTTCGCCCGATATGATTTCGGTCAAGGGACTGCCAACAAACATGATATCTTCAGCCAGAAGCTCTTGGCCGGGGCACAAGGCCAGGGCTCGCCGCAGGCAGTTTTCCAGCTCCTGGACATTGCCGGGCCAGGTGTGCATGCGCAGCTTCTCCGTCGCGGACCGACTGACAGCAGGTGTCGCGCGACCCATTTCATCGGCGATGCGACGCAGGAAATACTCAGCCAAGATTTCGATATCATCCCGTCGCTCTGACAGCGGAGCGATATCCAGCCGGACAACACTGAGTCGGCCCGCCAACGATTGGCAGAATTCGCCCCGATTGGCCAGCTCAACGATATCGACATCGCTGGCGGCCATGATTCGTACATCCAGCTTGCCGCCGCCCGGAACTCCCGCCTCGCCCAGATTGAGATTCTGCAAGAAGGCTGCGATTCGATCCTGCGCTTGTCTTGGAATACGACTCACCTCGGCCAGGTAAAGCGTCCCGCCGACAGCCTCCCGCAATAAGCCCGACTTGCCGCTCGAATCGCCGAAGATTGCCATGTCAACTAGTGGCTCCGGCAGAGCCGCAAAGTCGATCACTACGAACGGTCCCTTTTGGCGTTCGGAGTGATAGTGCGTTATCCTCGCGGCCAATTCTTTGCCACTGCCGGCCGGACCCTGCAGAAGAACCGTGATGTCGGTCGGTGCTACCCGGTGGATCGAAGCCCGCAGCCGTCGCAGATTATCCGAAACTCCCACCAAGTTGTCGAATCCGTAGCGCATGGCCACTGACTGACGGAGAGCATAAAGGTCGTCACGCATGCGCTGCATGTTCAAGAGACGGCGCACGGTGGCCTGAAGCAAATCATCCGGTACCACTCCGGGCAGAGCCTCAACAACCGAGTCGGTCAGATCACTGGTTGTCCATCTGCTTTCCGAGGCGCCAGCACCAATCATAAGAAGGGCACTCTCTGGCCGCCGCCGATGTATTCGCTCCAATTGATCTGGTGACAGATCGGCGATTATCAGCTCGTATTTTTCATCAACAGATATCTTAGCCAGTTCGACCGGTGTGACGGTTGTGACAACAGCTTCAACACCTTTCAGTGCGTCACCAAGCGGGTCCCGATCAACCGACACCACCAGTAGTCTCGGCTTTCCCGTGTGTCTGCCAGTTGCCATCAGACCTCCCGCCGCATTTTGTCAGGAGAGGCCATCACCAGGCGCTCATCGACTATCCCTGAACTTCCAGCCAAAACGTGAGCGGCCTCGAATATCTCCTCAAGCAAACCCTGCTGGCGCGGAGTCAATTGCAGGTCCTCGGTATCGTTGAGCAATTGGGTCGCTCGGATTATCCGCGTCAGGCAATGGTCGGGCTCGGCCAACCTTTGGCGATCGGTTTCATCGGACGGACTCTCGAGTCCATCGCTCATTGGCCACCGCACGAGACAGAAATCCAGACCGGCGGCATGGAAGTTACGCATTCGTATCGATCGTCCGACGCTCATGCCCGTAATCAGAGTTCGAATCTCGCCATATTCACTATCAACCCAGCCATCCGATCGGTCTCCCATCATCGTCTGAACAGCCGGATTGGCGGCCAGGACTCGACCGGAGTTGCGGTTAACCAGTAGAGTTGGGTCCGCGACGGCGAGCATGGTCTCTATCTCAGCCCAGCTTTGATCGACCTGTCGAGAGGCCTTCCGGAACAGCTCCACGACCGTGAAGAAACACTCCTGCACTGACTGGTCAGAGTCAGTCTCTTCGGGGCCGAAGAAGCCCAAGACCAAGGGGCGGTCACTCTCCTGACGGATCACAGCCGTGTGGATTCGGTACCAGTGGTTTGAGAACTCCCGGCCTGGCGAAAGACGTCGCGAGAATACGGCGTTCGGTTGGTGCCGCCAGTCGCCGGTTATCAACTCCGGCGGAAGAAGCGACACGCCGGCGGGATGAAGATACTCATCGCCATCAGCCAGCACGGTTAGCCAGTTGTTGGGAGCCAGCATGTCCAGCCACTGAGCCTCCGAGTCAGTCAAGCGACCACGGAGTTTCAGGCCAAGTAGCATGGAGACTATCGCGGTACTTCCCAGCGGCCCGCCCAGTTGACCTGCGCTCTGTCGCTCGAAAGGTGATGGTTCGGTTTGAAACCGATTCTGCGTCACGTTAATCCAATCGTTTCAGTTTGAGACACCTATTAATGATATCGGAAATGGGGACCTCACCTTTAGCTGTCCAATAGACAGTTTGAAGGACTTTGGGATTGCATCTGAACAGCTCATCTCCGGGTCGGCGGCACCGCATGTGTCTGGGGAACCCTAGTACAGGGACATGAACGGTGGGTTTTGGCTGATAGCCGCCCCCAAGACAAATAATCTTGGACTGGGAGGGTCGATGAAACGGCCCTGCTGCCGACAATCGTGGAGATGGTTGTAACTGACCAATCTCGCGAGGTTGACCGAGCTGTTACGGCCGAGTCGGATCTGCCGGGACGGTTGACGGTTTGCATGAGGAGTGGACATTGAGATTGATATACACGTTCGTAATCCTGAGTTGTCTGGTAACTGGCGTTGTGTTGATTGGCTGTGCCGGTGACGAGAACTCCAAGTCAATTACGATCACGACTGATTCGGAGAAGGCCCGCGTCTATTTTCTGGAAGGGCGTGAGTTGGCCGATCGCCACCGTCTGCCGGAAAGCCGATTGCGTTTTCAAATGGCCCTGGAGGAAGATCCATACTTTGCTCTAGCCCACCTGGAATTGGCAAAAGTCCAACCATCTCCCCGGGACCTCTTTGCCAGCTTTGATCGAGCCAAGGCACTTTCGGGACGCGTCTCGGACGGGGAGCGATTGTGCATTATTGGGTTCGAGGCGGGTCGTCTTGTCGGTGACTTAACCGGTCAGATCGAAATCCAGAAACGACTCGTGGCTTTATACCCAAACGATGAACGAGCGCACTATCTTCTGGCCAACTGCCATTTCAGTCAACAGGAATGGGAAATGGCCATTGCCGAATACCTCAGGGCCATTGAGATCAACCCTTCGTTCCCGTGTCCTTATAATCAACTCGGTTATGCCAATCAATACACAGGAAACTATCATGAGTCCGAAGAGGCCTTCCGCAAGTATATCGAGCTGATTCCAAATGATCCCAATCCGTACGACTCCTACGCGGAACTCCTCATGAAGATGGGTCGCTTTGGCGAATCAATTGAGACGTATCGGCGCGCCCTTGAGATAGACACAAGTTTCGTGACATCCTATCTTGGAATCGCTTCAAACCTGTGCCACATGGATCAACCCGAACTGGCCAGAGAGCAACTCGACCAAATGTACCTTCGGGCCGGTGATCATGACCTGCGGCGCAGGGCACTGCTGGCTAAGGCCTTCTCTTATGTTGATGAGAACTCATACGACGAAGCGCTGGCCCAGGCCGATATGATCGTTGACCTGGACGGTGTACACGAGGATACAGCCAATTTGTCGGCGGACTGGATTATGAAAGGCGCGATCCTGATTGAAGCCGGCGATCATGACAAGGCTCAATCCACATTCGACAGTGCCAAAGCGATTATCGAGGCATCGTCTTTGTCTGAGCCGGTTAAGGAACTAACCCGCTTGTCATACTTGCTGAATACCGGGCGTGTCCTGGCTGCCAAAGGCGATGTTGCCGGTGCTCAGGAGTGCAGCGAGAAATTCGCGACCACTTCGACCCGATTGCAGAGCACCTCTCAGCTCAAGCTGTCGTCCGAACTAGAAGCCGTGATTGCGCTGGAAGAGCGGCAATGGGATGAGGCGATCGAAAACCTGCGGCGCTCCAACTTGCTAGATCCCTGCAATCTCTATCGTCTGGGCTTGGCTTTCGAAGGGCGGGGTGAGACCGACAGCGCCTTGACATACTATGCTCAGGCGGCTGACTTCAATGCTCGTCTGAGCTTGCCGTACGCCTGTGTCCGGGCCAAGGCCAGACAGAAGGTTGCCTCTTTGGAGCCGGAGCGGTCGCTGCCGGCAAAAGAAATGGTGGCAAGAGTCCTGGCTCCTGCCACCGAGTAGTCCGATCGTCAGTGCCCGCTACTTAGCTAGTTGACGAAGCACCGTCTGCAAAATACCGCCATTCCGGAAATAGTCGACTTCGACGGGTGTATCAAGGCGAGCGATCATTTCAAACGACTTATCACCATCAGGTCCCGTCGCCCGGACCGTCACGGTCGACTTCGGCTTCATATCATTGGAGACATCGACAATGTCAAACGTCTCGTGGCCTGTTAGGCCGAGACTCTCGCGCGAGTCACCTTCCTTGAATTGCAGCGGCAGAACCCCCATGCCCACCAGGTTGGAGCGATGGATCCGTTCATAGCTTACCGCCAGAACTGCTTTGACACCTAACAGGTTGGTCCCTTTGGCAGCCCAATCGCGCGAGGAACCCATACCGTAGTCCTTGCCGCCCAGGACGATCAACGGTGTGCCCGAGGCCTTGTACTTCACGGCGGCATCGTAGATACTCATCTGTTCGCCGCTCGGCAGATAGGTCGTCAGCCCGCCCTCGGTACCGGGAGCCAGGAGATTGCGCAGGCGGATATTGGCAAAAGTACCCCGCGTCATTACGCGGTCGTTGCCACGACGGGAACCATAGCTGTTGAATTCGGCCTCCGGTACGCCGCGCTCTATTAGGAATTTCCCGGCCGGTTGATCGGCCTTAATCACACCAGCTGGCGAAATGTGATCAGTCGTAATCGAATCCCCTAACATAGCCAGAACGGTAGCTCCTGTGATAGGAATGATGTCCCCCGGCTCCGCGGCTAAACCAACGAAGAAGGGTGGCTCCTGGATGTATGTCGAAGTCTCGCTCCATTCAAAGAGATCACCTTCCGGGCTCTTGATGCCATTCCAAATCGGGTTGCTATCGAAGACCGAGCCATAACGCTCACGGAACATCTCCGGTCCTACAGAGGAGTTCACGACTTCCTGGATTTCCTTCTGCGTCGGCCAGATGTCCTTCAGGAAGACATGCTCGCCTGTTTCGTCCTGACCAATCGGTTCGGTGCTCAGGTCGATATCGGTGGTGCCGGCTATGGCATAGGCTACTACGAGCAGGGGGGAGGCCAGGTAGTTCGCTTTGGTGTGCGGACTGACCCGTCCTTCAAAGTTCCGATTACCGGACAGGACAGCCGAAGTGATCAGGTCACCATCGCCGATAGCCTTGACAACGGCGTCAGTAAGGGGACCTGAATTACCAATGCACGATGTGCATCCAAAGCCGACGTTGTGGAAGCCGAGTTCTTTGAGAGCATCGACTATCCCGGCCTTGGCCAGATAATCCATCACCACCCTGGAGCCCGGCGCCAACGATGTCTTTACGTACGGCTTGACCTTGAGACCCTTGGCCACCGCCTTCTTGGCCACTAACCCGGCACCGATCATGACCGAAGGATCGGAGGTGTTGGTGCAGGAGGTTATAGCCGCAATCACCACGGCGCCGTGGCCGACCTCAGCTTCGTAGCCATCACTGATAGTGACTTTCGTGTTGTGTTGGTCCGCCGGGAGTTCGAAGCCGCGATCCTTGATCGACCGCGAGAGGTTGGCTTGAAATTCGCTCTTCATCTTTGACAGCGCGACGCGATCATGCGGGCGTTTGGGTCCAGCCAGCGACGGCTCGACAGTTGAGATATCCAGTTCCAGGGTATCAGTGAACACCGGTGTGCTGGAGTCTTTCGTGCGGAAAAGCATCTGCTCTTTAGTGTAGCGCTCCACCAGGTCGATTTCATCGTCAGTCCGGCCGGTCATGCGTAAATAGTCCAGCGTTGACTGGTCGATTGGGAAGAAACCCATCGTAGCGCCGTATTCCGGTCCCATGTTGGCGATCATCGCCTTGGCGGGAAGCGGTAGTTCATCGAGGGCTGAACCGAAGTACTCGACAAACTTCCCGACCACGCCTTTTTTGCGAAGCATCTGCGTTACGGTCAGGACCAAGTCGGTACCGGTGACGCCATTGGCCAACTGCCCCGTTAGTTTGAAGCCGATCACCTGAGGCGTAAGCATGTAGATCGGCTGACCCAACATGGCCGCCTCCGCTTCAATTCCGCCGACACCCCAGCCGACCACGCCCAGGCCGTTTATCATTACCGTATGACTGTCGGTGCCAACCAGCGTGTCCGGGAAAGCCACACCATCACGGACCAAAACGCACTTGGCCAAATACTCCAGATTGACCTGGTGGCAGATGCCGGTGGCGGGGGGAACTACCCGGAAATTGTCAAACGCCTTCTGGCCCCAGTGCAAGAACTCATAACGCTCAATATTACGCGTGAATTCCCTGTCCATATTGATCTGCAGGGCGTCGTCAGAGCCGTAAGCATCCACCTGCACGGAATGGTCGATCACCAAATCAACCGGTACCAGCGGGTTTATCTTCTTGGGATCACCACCCATCCGTTTCATTGCCGATCGCAGGGCTGCCAGATCCACGACGGCCGGAACGCCTGTGAAATCCTGAAGCAGGACCCGGGCCGGCTTGAAGGGGAGCTCCACATCGCCGACCGTACGGGCATCGTAGCCCGCCAAACGCATGACGTCTTCTTCGTTGACCACATGGCCATCGACGTTGCGCAAGACCGACTCCAGCAGCACTTTGATAGAATACGGCAGGCTCTCGATATTGCCATACTGGCTCAACTTGTCCAGGCGGAATATGTCGTAAGTACCACCGTTGGTGGTCAGCTTGTCTCGGGCTCCAAAAGCGTCCATAGCGGCTCCTAAAAATACATCAAGATGTTCACGTCCGTATCAGTTTGACATTATAGGCAAAGCCGTACCCTTTGACAAGAGGTGGGTCGCATTTCACAGCAACATGTTGCGTTCTGGCGGCGAATTGCTATACTTCAGTAGTGACCTGAAAGCAACTGGGACTGATCGGGAACCTCCGCCACAGGATTAGTCCAGAGAGGGACAGCACTCGAGGGGTGAGCGACGCGCCAGCCA
>CAZHDS010000173.1:0-7332 GCA_964531495.1 uncultured Ignavibacteriales bacterium | reverse complement strand
CGCCCGAATGCGATTTTCTACCATACTACAGCAGTCCTCTCATAATCTTCAGCGTTTCTGAGACATTGTCCTCGAAAATGGCCCTCTGCCTCACTTGCTGCAAGTTCCGGCGACGCATCTCGTCCAGCTGGTCGCAGGTCTTCAGGCGATCAATCATTGTCAGCAGCGAGTCAGCATCATCCTGAACGAAGGTGAAGCCGGACTCCCGTGTCAACCACTCGCGTACTCCAGGAATATCAGCTGCGACCGGTATCAAGCCCAGCGCCATGGCTTCTATCATTGAAGCCGGCGATGAGTCAAATCGCGACGCCGACAGGTAGACATCGTGATCGACCAACATGGCTACAAAACTGCGGCGAGGCTGACGCGAATAGAGATCAACCCCTTTGCCCAGCAGATCACCGACCTGGGAACGGAATCGATCGGCCTCGGGACCGAAGCCAGGGAACGTCAGCGTGACCTCACCAGAACGGATGCGCTCTCGAAGGGCATCCAGAACGAATTCATTATTGTAGACTGCTGCCTGGGTTCGGGGGGTGATTATACGAAGCGGATGCTTCAGACGTCTTTCGGCCTGATGATCACTCAGATACTCCGCTTCGATCCCCCACGGTATGACAGTTCCGGGGAAATCATGGTACAATTCGCGAGCTTCCCGCAGCAAGTAGTCAGAGTCAGCCAGACAATGATCAGCCGCCTTTAGAGCTACGATCGTCTTGCGTCGGTGCAGGAGCGATTTGTGAGGGACGATCAATATGTCTGATCCCCAGAGGTGTACTACCAGCGGTGGACCCGATTTGGGTCGAGCCAGGGCCGCCATATGACCGTATCCGGAAGCGAAATGAGCGTTCACGATGTCGGGCCGAAATCTCTCTATGATTGTTCGCACTTGGCGGGCCGCCAGAGAGTAGTGCAAGGAAGGCACTGGTCCGCGTCTCTTCAAATGGAAGTGATGCAGACAGCCGCGCTCCATTGACACCACCATCACACGGCATCCCTGTCGCCGCATCTCCCGCACCAGGCGCTCGGTGTGAAAAGCGCGACTGTCGGCCATGAGGAGGATCCGCATCTGTGGCGAACTCATACCAACTTGCCCATTCCTGATCGTCGCACCAGTGTATCGAAGGCGGATGTCTCCCCTCCCCACTTCGCCTTGTACTCGGCCACACCCGGCACATCGGCGGGCGAGGCACCAAGGTTGAGATAGTGCCCTCCCTGGGCGGCCCACTCCCGAGCCATCAAAAAGGGGATCAACTTGTTTGGCTGCAGATGGCCATACTCTTCGTCAAAGTAGACTTGCCAATGCAGCAGTTGTTTCCCTTCGACAAGGAAAATGCTCGAGGCCACTGGTGTGCCGTCGTGCTCCATCCACACCCATCTGATGCGGTCATCCGTATCGGCCAGCTGCGCCAACGCTCTGAAGAAATCGGGTTTGTAAGATGGTTCACGACCAAGTCGGTTGGCTGAACTGTGCATCAAGTACATGAAATTGGCATGATGACGGTTCCAGTCGAAACGTTCGATCCGGCGACCCTCTCGCACGCCCTTTCGGATCTGTTGACAGGTCTTGCGATCGGGCGGCTCCCACTCAGGGTCGCGGATGTCAACCAAAAGAGTCGAGGTTGGTTCGCGATCGAACCGTTCGTCGATCCCAAAGTGGTCGTAGAAGTCGGTGATGTAAGCCTTAACGTACCCGGATGACGCCAAATAATCCAGAACCGCGTGACCTAGGACTTCCCGTCGCTCGGCATACATGGGATCGACCAGCAGCTGGGCGTAGCAGCCATTGGGCATAGCCTGAAATCGTTTGATCAGTTTGAGGCCGAACTCAACTCCTGGCAGACAGGCCACCACCCGCCCCTCGTCTTCTACCGCCAGGTAGGTTGGTGTTCCGCCCATGGTTGTCCATAGATTCATGAAGCCGGGCGAAGAGAACAGAGGTGCCTGTGTCAGCCAGGAAAGCCCGGCCACGACCTCTGTTGGTGCCAGGCTGTGGACTCTCATCGCTCGCGCACCAGTAGAATCTTGCCGCGACCGACGTTGCCATTGTTGTCATGGATGGTGAACAAATACACGCCCGAGGCGACCTCGGTGCCGCTCTGGTTCTTTCCATACCAACGATCGTTGACATTCATTTCGCGCACTGGCTGGCCATTGACAGTATAGATCGTTACCGTGCCACTGCGCGCGAAATCGAAAGAGAGATAATCGTCACTGGAGCGAACAATGAATGGATTGGGGAAGGCAATAGCGTCTTCGATATTGTCCTGCGGCTGACCGTAGAACGACTCCAGCCACGAGATACCGGCCGCCGTGCAGATGTAGGTGCGGCCGGTCCAGGGATCAAGAGTGACCGCCCGGATGACATCATTGACCAGACCACTATTGGCGGTAGTGAAAACCTCGAAAGTACCATTGGAAGCATCAAAACGGGCCACGCCACCGGTCGTACCAACCCACAGGTTGCCCCGCCCGTCGAACTCCATATCAACCACGGACCGTTCGACCCCCACTGGCAGATCAACATCCACGAAGCGTTCGATCCCAATATCGTAGCGGGACAGGCCGGTCGAAGTGCCGGCCCAGAGTGTTCCATCGGGAGCGTACTTGACGACGTTAACGATGTCGGAGCGCAAATACGAGTTGGCCTTGGTTAGACGCGTACATGAATTCGGCGGCCGGTCAAACGGATCGTCACCAAAATCGCAAACGTACAGCCCCTGCGACTCACTGCCGACAGCCAGTTGACCGTCGCGCCAGGCCAGGCCCTGAATCCGGTCGGTGTTGATACCATCCACGATGCCCACCGAATCCCAGCCATTGATAGGATCATCGATATTGTCCAGATCGGCAATAACGATCGGAAATCCGTTGGCCGCTCGATAACAGGCGACAAAGAGGTATCTTTCGTCGCTGGCCAGTCCGTAGATCACAACATATGCGAGACTGACGGGCAGGTCGTCGACATTGCCAAGCATCGTGGAGTTGGTTTCGTCATAGTTGACCAGCGAATCATCGCGGTATAGCCACAGACCATTGCCGTGTGTGCCGGTATACGAAGTACCATCGCGATCGGTCATCATGCCCAGTGTGCGCCCCACGACCTGGAAGTTGAGGGTTTCCCAAACACCGTCGCGCAATATCCCGGTCGGCACGGTTGTGAAGGCGGCACTTACCATCCCCTCGGAGTTAACAGTGAGGTCACTCACGTTTCCGGTCGGCAATCCAGTGTAAGGATATCGGCTGAAGGCGCCTTCGGAATCGTAGTACAGTCCCGAGGATGGAATGCCGAGCCAGCGCTGATCTCTGAGACTGACGCCCGTTATTGGCATCGCTGGAAGTCCGTTTGTACTGAGCTGCGTCGCAACTCCATTGACAACCACGCCCCTACCCCTTGTGCTGTAGTAGAATAGTGAGTCCTGTTCAACCCTCAGGGAACTGAAAGAATAGCCCTGATGCACCGGCACAAGAACAGATACCGTGTCAGTTGGATTGATGTCCAGCCGTCTCAACCCAGTAGCTGTGGCCACATATAGACTCGACTCGAATCTGACGACCTGATTGGTCAGGCCGGTGCCGAAGACATCGCTGCCAAACGATACCCAACTGGAGCGCTTTTTCAGCTCTCGTGGACTGCTTTTGTCGGCCACAGCTAACCCGGCCGCCGTGGCAATCCAAATCGAATCATCCTCTATGAAAATGTCATTGATGGCTGGAAAATCAGATAGCTCCCCAAACCGTCCGTAGCTGTCTTCGATTTGACCTCCAAAGGTAGTCTTGGAAAACAGCACCAAGCCAGCGCCAGTTCCTACCCAAAGATTGTCACCGTCGTCGGCGATGCTGTACAGCTCGATGTCATTGTCATTCTCATCCCGGAACAAGTAGGAGTGCGGGGACTGAGCGTCAAACCGGATCAATCGGCCCGGTGCGGCCAGCCATACCTGACCATCGGCGTCCAGGAGTACATCGCTAATATCGTTGGTTCCGAGACCATCGACATTGGTGTATTGGTGACCCGGCTGCTGTTCATCGCTGACGATCAACAGACCGCCCGAAGTGGCCACGTAGAGACTGTCGCCAACGACTTCGAGATCCCGAATCTCTCGATAGGAGGTCCAGGAGTTCCAGATCTGCTCCGGTGCCGGGGCTCCAGAGATTGGGACCGCAAGCACCATGAGAAATGTGAGAGCGACCAGTCCTACCTGATGAAGTATCTTCTGATGAACCATTGTACCGCCAATATAGCAACTATCGAAATCGTAAACAACAGCGAGGCTCGTCCGGCCAGGTCTCCCACTGTTGTGAAGATTGAAAACTCATCCAGGAGTCCCACTTTGCCGCGCAGAGTTCTTACATCGTAGAGCTCCAATTGTTCGCGAACACGACCATAAGGATCGACGAAAAATGTCCACCCGCTATTGGCGACCCGGGCCATCCAGCAGCGATTCTCGACCGCCCGAGTGATAAACATATGAGCGTGTTGATAAATCCCAACCGAGCTACCAAACCAGGTGTCATTGGTGATCCCAACCATGAACTCTGCCCCGGCTAGAAAATACTCGCGGACATACTCGGGTGACGCCGTTTCGAAACAAATCAGGGTACCGAAACCGGCTTCCGGGATCTCGAAAAGGGTCATGGAGTCGCCAGGATAAAAATCGGACCACCACTGAACTGCGGCCTGGTCGATGAAGGTCAAGTACTGCCTCAGGAACTCTTTCTGCATGAAGGGGACATAGTCCTGATAAGGGACATGTTCGGAAAATGGCACCAATTTTACTTTTCGATGTTCCTGCACAAAGTGCCCAGTGGGGTCAACCAGAAAACAGGCGTTGAAATAACGTTCCTTGTCCCCCTCCTTGTCGTAGGAAAGACTTCCGATCAAATGATGGGTCTCTGAAGAGGCGGCAATCCGCCGCACTTCTTTGCGACTGTAATAGTCATTCGAGAGGTAACTGGGGACCGAGGTTTCGGGCCACACGTAAAGCGCTGGGCGAGGGCTGTCATTGGGTCTGCTCAGGGAATCATAAACATCGAAACTGTGCTGCAGGTTACCAGGCCGCCATTTCTCCTCCAGACTCACCGATCCTTGCATCAGGGCTATATCGACCGTGCCCTCTTCGGGATAGGGCGGGATATGTATCCAGCCATAGGCCACCAACGCTACCACAATGGCACCAGCCGCAAAGAAGGACGTCAAGCGCCGCTCGGGCGATAGTTCGGACCGGAATATCTGCCACAGCAAAACATTAACGGCGACTATCAATAGTGAGAGCCCATGCACCGAGATGACCGACACAATCTGGAGAATCAGCAAATAACTGGCCTGCGAGTAACCCAGGTCGGACCACGGAAAGGCAAACTCGGAGAGAGTGCGAAAATGTTCTAAGCCCACCCACAAAAAGGGCAAGGCGACACAGCCGAATAGCGGTCGGATCTGGAAGAGCTTCCAGAACAGCATCAGAATAGCACTATAGTAAAAAGCGACGATCAACACCGCCGCGACCATACCGGGAGGTGTCACCATCGCCACCCAGTAGATCGAAAACAGGTTGAACAGGAAGGCAAAGAAGAGGGAGGCGCGAAAAGCTTCACGAGCTGGCAAGGCACTGATGATCCAGATCGGTCGCACGAGCGATACCCAGGCCAGGAACGCCAACCAGCCGGGACTGAACGACTGCGCCAGAGCAAAGGCCCAGGCGGTCAGTTCCAGGCGACGCCAGCGAACAGCCGGGTCTTCGGGAAGAAAGACACGACCGATCCTTGTCAGCCACCTAAGCAGGGGTTCAACCTCGTACCAGGAGGGAGTTCCCGGTCATCAGGACGGGCTTATCAAGTCCTATGATCTCCAGGATTGTTGGCGCCACGTCAGCCAAAATGCCGCCGTCGCGCAAGGTGATCGCGGATCCCAGGCTCTGCGAGGGATCAAACACAAAACATGGTACCTTGTTGGTGGTGTGGGCGGTCCAGGGACCGCCGGTATTTGGATCAATCATCATTTCGGCGTTGCCATGATCAGCGGTGACGATAGCCACGCCATTCTGTGAGGCAACAGCCTCCAACACTTGCCCGAGTCCGCGGTCAACAGCCTCCACAGCTTCGCGCGCAGCCTCAAATATGCCGGTGTGACCGACCATGTCGCAGTTGGCGAAGTTGAGTACAACCAAATCATATACGCCGGAGTTGATTTTCTCGACGGCGTTATCGGTGACCGCCACGGAGGACATCTCCGGTTGCAGATCGTAGGTGGCTACGCGCGGCGACGGGACCAGGTCACGATCTTCGCCTTCGAACGGTTTTTCCACGCCACCATTGAAAAAAAATGTCACATGGGCGTACTTCTCGGTCTCGGCCGTGCGCAGCTGCTTCAGGCCAGCATCGGCAATGACCTCACCAAGGATCTGAGTGAGGTGAGTCGGCTGGAAGGCGACCTTGGCTTCGAACATAGCCACGTCGTAGTTGGTCATTGTGACCAGTTCGACATGTGGGTTGTCCGTATGGGCATAGCCGTCGATGGGATAGCCGAGAAACATCTTGGATAGCTCGCGCACCCGGTCGGCACGAAAATTGAAGAACAGCGCAACATCGCGATCCTGCAACCGTCCGCTACCTTCTCCGAGGTCGATTACGGTTGGCAGAATGAATTCGTCAGTGGTGTCGGCGTCGTATGAAGCCTGAATCGCCCGCACGGGATCGCCCGCCGTCTCACCCTCGCCGAGAACGATCGCCCGGTAAGCCTGATCAACTCGCTCCCAATGTGTATCGCGATCCATCGCATAGTAGCGGCCCGACACGGTCGCCACCTGGCCCAGGCCGATCTCGGCCAAACGAGCCTGAACCTGTCGCATATAGCCTGCGCCGGAGTCGGGAGGCGTATCGCGGCCGTCCATAAAGGCGTGCAAAAACAGCTTCTTCACTTCGCGCTGACGAGCCATCTCGACCAGAGCGTAGATATGTTCCATGGATGAGTGCACACAGCCATCGGAGACCAGCCCAAACAGATGAACAGCCTTGTCTTCGCTCGCTGCCCGATCCATGGCTGCCGCCATAACCGGATTAATAAAGAAAGTGCGGTCGGCGATTTCTTTGTCAATACGGGAGATATCTTGATAAACGACCCGCCCGGAGCCGAGATTGAGATGACCGACCTCGGAATTACCCATCTGACCGTCGGGCAGTCCCACGGCCAAACCGGAGCCATCGATCAGGGTGTGGTGGCAGGTTGCTTTTAGGTTGTCGATAGTCGGCGTATTGGCCGCAGCTATGGCATTGTCGGGCGTTGCTTCGCGAGATCCGAAGCCGTCCAGGATGCACAGCAGAACCATTTTAGCC
>CAZHDS010000172.1:0-7347 GCA_964531495.1 uncultured Ignavibacteriales bacterium | reverse complement strand
GAGGCTGGTGGTGCGGCTGGTGTGATCCAGGAGATCAAGATCTTCAGCACGATCATGCACACGCCTGACAACAAGACCGTGATTCTGCCCAACAGCACCATCACCGGTGGTAGCATCACCAACTACTCCGCCAACGAGACGCGCCGGGTAGATATGGTCTTCGGCATTGGCTATGGCGATGATATCAAACTGGCCAAGGAGACCCTTGAAGCAATCGTCACTGCCGATGAGCGTGTGCTCAAGGATCCAGCCCCGACCGTTGCCCTCTCAGAACTGGCCGACAGCTCGGTCAACTTCGTTGTACGGCCCTGGGTCAATACCGCTGACTACTGGGCAGTCTATTTTGCCATCCACGAGCAGGTCAAGCTGACTTTCGATGAGAAAGGAATCTCAATCCCATTTCCGCAAACCGATGTGCATCTGCATCAGGTGGCGGCGAACTAATAGGAGTTACCAATGAAACGTACCGCGACAACCATGATGGTGCACATTCTGCTGGCGCTGGCCATGATTGCGGCCGGAGCTTCAGCCCAGGACGAAACGCCCGTGGGTTGGCAGAAGACGATGGTGCTTGATTTCACGACCACCCAGACTGCGTATTCCGATTCCTGGAGTGGGGGCGAGGCTGGTTCGGTCAACTGGGTCGTCAATCTCAATAGTACCGCCGAAAAGGCCTTCAGCCCCAAGTTCAACTTCAAGTCGAACCTGCGACTATCATTCGGTCAGACCCTGACCCAGACGATCACAACCGACGATATGGGCGCTACTACTAAGAACTGGGAGAAGCCCAAAAAATCAACCGATCTGATCGATTGGGAGAATGTTGGCCTCTTCACGCTGGGCAAGTTTGTCGATCCGTATGTGGCGTTCCGGTTGGAGTCACAGTTTCTGGATGCCTCCAACGAAGCCAAGAAGCTGTATTTCACGCCTGTCAAGCTGACCGAGTCGGCCGGTATGGCACGCAGATTCTATGCAAAGGATAAGAGCTTCATCACCAGCCGACTCGGTGTGGCGATGCGTCAGATCATTAGTCGCACCGCCGAGGCTGACTTGACGGTCTTTGACAAGACTGTCACCGATGGCGGTCTTGAGTCCGTTACCGACGCCGAATTCCATTTTGGCGAGAAGCTCAGCTACATCGGCAAGCTCTCTCTATTCCGGGCCTTCTACAATTCGGAGAAGGATGATCTGGTGGGCACCGTCGCCGAAGATTACTGGCTAGCGATTGATGTCAACTGGGAGAACAGTGTCAACGCCTATATCACCAAAATAGTGACTGTCAAGCTGTATACACAGCTGCTGTTTGACAAGGAAATCTCGGTGCAGGGGCGTTTCAAAGAAACCCTGGGCATTGGCTTCATCTATCGTTTCATATAGGCCAGGAACCATATCTTGATAAACGAGAAACCGCCGGAGTCTTCCGGCGGTTTTTCATTGGTCTAGGAACCGATAGTATCAGCTATTGATATAGTCCTGGCGGTAACTCTTCTTTGGATCATGCCCCCTGAGGTCAACGCCGTGTTCCAGGTAGGCCTTGAGATTCGCCAGGAAGAAGGTCCATCCCTGAAGACATCCGCGATGCATCTCCCATTTCGATTTAGGCGAGGTGGGCATGTTGTACTGGTGCAGTTCGCAGATACTGCCCCGGCCATCCTTGCGAAACTTGACCTCGACCTCTTCACCCTTGGTACCGAAGGGGAAAATGATCCGCCGATTCTTCACAACCG
Organism: uncultured Ignavibacteriales bacterium; assembly: GCA_964531495.1. Lineage (GTDB taxonomy): Bacteria > Zixibacteria > MSB-5A5 > GN15 > FEB-12 > DAOSXA01. Next base: position 5,620 of record CAZHDS010000172.1, on the reverse strand, counting down.
AGATGAAGTTGGTCTCGAACTTGTCGCCAGCGGCCCACTCAAAATAGACTCGCCCGCCAGTCTTTGGGACCATTTCAGTCTTCTCGGTGAACCAGGCTGATACGGTCTTGGCATGCGTCCAGGCCCGAAACAGTTTGGCCGGTGAGGCTTTGATCGCGATTCGAAGGGTGAACTGACTCCAGTCGCGAGGGAGTGTTTTGGCCATAATGAGGTCTCCGTTGATTCTGTTGTCCGGTTATAGGAACTCGCCTTGAACAACAAGATACTGCTCTCGGGGTTTCACAGGTAAGCTTGCACGTCTGATTCTGGACGGTCAAGATGTTGAGATGGGGAGGGAGAACATTGGCTTTCGGGTCAACTACTAAAGACGCCGCCGATCCACATGATAACCAGGACTAGCACCACGATCCCGGCCGCCGCCGCTGCATAGATCCAGATGGGAACTGGCTGTTCCACTGCAGGAGCTTCAGGTTTGATGATGGGCGGCTGCGATTGATCCTGACGCTGACGCTCAAAATCATCCCAGTCTAGTAAGAACTCCTCGCAACTGGCATACCGATTGGAAACGCGAATACCCAGCAGCTTGGCCAGCATGCGGCGCACTTCGGGCGGGACCTCGTTCTTCAGATTGTTCAGGAGAAGGTTGGAGGATGTATCGTAGCCCGGATTGGTGCCGGTAATGAGCTGGTGCAGGATCACACCCAAGGCGTAGATATCGCCGGGGCGCGAGGCTTTGCGCTCGGGTGACGAATACCAGTTCTTCTTGCGGACACCGTCGTAGTGGACGGGAGTGCCGAAATCAGCAATCTTGGGCACGTCGGCAACCCCAAGCAGAATATTCGAAGGTCGCAAGTTTCCGTGAATTACGTTGTTGCGATGAGCAAAATCCAGACCGGTCGCCACATGAAGCATCATCCTGACAGCTCGCTCCCAATCCCAGGGACGTACCATCCGATCGGCCAGCGAGCCTCCCTGCGCGTATTCGGTGATTACTACCGTCTGCTTGTTATCACCGCCGGAACCGAAGACACGAATTATATTGGTGTGCTGCAGAGATTTCAGAATCATCGCTTCCTTGCGCCCCGCTTCACCCTTGCTGTGCTTCTTGATGACAAAGAGCTTCTTGGTCTTGCGATTTTCGACCAGAATCGTGGAGCTGAAACGAGTCTCTTTGATCGTATCAAGATAACGACATTTACCCAGGAAAGAATCTGAGCCGGTCATCGAAAACTCGTTAGTGCGGCTCTCGCCGGTACCACCCACAGCGTCGAGGACGGCATCCTTTAGTTCGACCGCCGATGGAAAGCGATCGGCCGGATCCTGGGCCAGGCACTTGGTGATGATGCCGTCGAACTTGGGATCAACTTCTGGCTTAACTTCGCTGGGCAGTTTGAATCGCCCTTGAGGTTTCTTGCCTACGAGCATTTCGTAGAGCATCACGCCCACGGCATAGACATCGGTAGTTTGATCAACATTGGTGGAACTGAGCTTCTGCTCCGGGGACATGTATGCCAGTGTTCCCATGACAACATCGGTGGCCGTCATTTCGCTCTCTTCGGCGGTGATGATTTGAGCGATGCCGAAATCAGCGATCATGGCGTGCCCTTGGCGATCAATCAGCACGTTGGCCGGTTTGATGTCGCGGTGGATCACGCCATTCTTGTGGGCATAGTCCAGGCCCTTGCAGACCTGCACAATCATATCGAGCTTTGTCGCCAAAGGTATTTTGGCGGAGTCGATCACTTCCCGGAGACTGGTACCATCGACATACTCCATGACAAAGTAGTAGCGGCCGCCCGCGGTGCCCTTGTCAATAATATGTACTATGTTGGGATGGTTTAGGCGGGCGACGACAATGGACTCCCGCTCAAAGCGCCTGACAATTTCGGGGACCAAGGTCATCTTGGTGTGCAGGACCTTGATGGCCACGTCCCGCTCCAGTGATTCCTGGCGCCCCCGGAAGATCTCGGCAATGCCGCCCTGGCCGATCTTCTCGGTGATAATATAGTCACCGATGGTGACTTGTTTCTTTTCAATCGTGTCTGTCGTCATAATAGTATTCTTGACAGCCCCCGACCTCTCCGCTCAAAAAAAACAGGGACGGCCGATAACGGCTGTCCCTGTATGAATCGGCAGAAGCGCCTGATTTCATTATTTCAGAAGGATCATTTTCTCAGTTTGACTTCCGGCCGAATGGCTTAGACGATAGAAGTAGATCCCGCTCGGCTGGGCAGAGGCGTCGAACTCAACCTGGTGAGCCCCGGCTGACAGATTTCTTTCGATCAGAGTGGCCACGTTTTGCCCCAGAACATTGAATACCCGGAGCTCCACCAATCCGGCGCTCGGCAGCGTGAATTCTATCATCGTAGTGGGATTGAACGGGTTGGGGTAGTTCTGAGCCAGCTCAAACTGATTCGGCTGGACGCCATTTCGGTCATCGACAGCGGTCGGCGAGGCCACTACGATTGCGCCTTCGGTGACTGTCGAGGGGAGATAGACCCCCATGCCGGTGGGATCGGAGAAACTGACGCCGCTCCAGCGCAGAGTTCCATAGCCGGAGAAAGTTGTGTCAATCGGTATGATTCCGGCCGGCGCGGCTGCGGATAGGGAAAAATGGATCGTCGCAATTACACCCGAGGCGGTTGAAATTGCCGGGAACGGGGTCGGGGCGTAACCCGGGAAGACGCTTATGGTCAGCGTATCAGCGAGATTGTCTATCGATGCAATCGCCTGTGAAGCCGACGGCTTGACCGATCCTGCGAACGAGACAGAGTCAGCAGTCAGGTAGGGGCTTGTGAACCTCAGGGGAATCTGAAGCCCTGCGATATTCAGGGCATTGTTCTGCATTCGAACGCTCACCGAAAAACTGGCTCCCGGCTCGGCGTTGACAGTATCGATTGAGATTTGCGTTCCGGATGGCACAAACTGGCCAAAGGCTGATCCAACAGTACCGACCGCAAGCAACAGGGCAATTATCAGAAAACGCTTCATTATGGCTCCTTTCGATTATAAGCCACGTCAATATCTTCACTCTATGGTCCCGACTCGGCCTGATTAGGTAGCCGGGCTCAGACTGCTTACTGCAAAAGGTGTGCCCTGTCTCTCTATGATAGAAGATGGCTCATCGATTTCCAACGTGGGCCGCCAGTCTCGCACGTAAACGCATATCGGGTATGATTTTCGGTGGGCGACAGGTCCCTCCAAGAAATTGCAACGGGCTGTAACCGACTGATGGTAAGTCCTGCATGATTGACCGGAAGAACAGCAGTAGCCTGCATATCGCAATTCCGTGGCATCCCTGAGGGCAGGCTGCCGTGAGGCGATCTCGGCCTGGCTCCGCCAGTCATGCCTTGACAGATTTCTCAAATATGGTATACTGCGATCCATGAAGAGGATCACCGACAAACCGACGCAGCCACTAATGATTTCCGTGGCGTACAACTATTGTTATTATTGGCCTATGAAGAGTGGGCTGGAAGTCGATCGTCGAGATCCCTGATTGAACAACAATTAGAATTCAGCAGCCCACTTCACTTGAGAAGTGGGCTTTTTTGTGCCAGTGACGAAGAAGAAGATCCTGAGCGGATCAAAAGGAGCATCGATGTTACTGATCCGAGGTATTCGCGGCGCTACCAGGGCGTCCAACAATACGCGGGAGGATATTCTCGCCGCCACCGAACGGCTACTGAGCGAGATGATGGCGGTCAACGAAGTCGATCTTGATTTCGTTGCGAGCGTCTTCCTGACCACCACGCCCGATCTCAACGCCGAATTCCCAGCCTACGTCACGCGCCAGATGGGTTGGAAGACGGTACCAGTTCTGTGTGCGAGCGAGATTGATGTTCCGCACGGCATGAGCGGCGTGATTAGGGTCATGATGCATGTCAACACTGAGAAATCTGCCAAGGAGATCAAGCACGTATACCTGGGCGGCACGGCTGTTCTGCGGCCCGATCTAGCCGAGGAGGATGAGTCATGATTGTCGTTATGAAGCCGGAAGCGAGTGAGCAGCAACTCCAACGAGTACTCGCCCGTGTCGGCGAGCTCGGTTTCTCACCGCATCTTTCGCGGGGTGAAAGAAGACAGATTGTGGGCGTGGTCGGCAATGGTATTCGGATCGATCCGGAGCTTCTGAGGGTGCTTTCCGGGGTTGAGAGTGTCGTCCCCATCCTGAAGCCATACAAGTTAGCCAGTCGAGAGTTTCAGTCTCAAAACTCAGTGATTGATGTCAACGGTGTCAAGATAGGCGGTCAAGAGGTCGTGGTGATGGCCGGGCCATGCGCCGTCGAAAGCAGGGATCAGACCTTGGCGGCAGCCGAGGCAGTCGCCAAGTCGGGCGCCCGGATTCTGCGTGGTGGGGCGTTCAAACCGCGCACCTCCCCTTACAGTTTCCAGGGCATGTGCGAGGAGGGTCTCAAGATACTGGCCGAAGCCCGAGCCCAAACCGGATTGCCGATCGTCACGGAGGTGACTTCCATTGAGCACGTTGATGTTGTTGCAGAGTATGCTGATATCCTTCAGGTTGGAGCGCGCAACATGCAGCACTTCGCGCTTCTGGAGGCAGTCGGTCGAACCAAACGGCCGGTGCTGCTCAAGCGGGGACTAATGTCGACCATTGATGAGCTGCTGATGTCGGCGGAGTATATTCTGGCCAACGGTAATTCGGACGTTATGCTCTGCGAACGTGGTATTCGTACTTTCGAGCGCCAGACGCGCAATACGCTCGACATCTCGGCCGTACCGGTTCTGCACAACCTGTGCCATTTGCCAGTCATTGTCGACCCCAGCCATGCCACGGGGCAGCGCCTCCTGATTAAGCCGGTGTCGAAAGCTGCTGTGGCAGCTGGCGCGGATGGTCTTATCATCGAGGTTCACCCCGATCCTGAGACAGCGATGTGTGATGGTCTTCAGTCCCTGTGGCCAGAACAGTTTGAGGCGCTCATGAAAGCTACCGCTCCGGTGGCTCGTGCGGTTGGGAGGGAAATGTGAGTCAGCTCAATCAGTTACGAGTGGCTATCATCGGCCTGGGGCAGATCGGCGGTTCGATCGGCCTGGACCTGGTTGCCAGCGGTTCCGTAGCCGAGGTGATCGGTTTTGACAGTACTCCCGGCGTGACTCTGAGAGCCGTAGCGCAAGATGGCATCGACACCCCAGCCGATTTTCTGGATGAGGCCATTGGCAAGGCCGATCTGATCATCCTGGCGACCCCCATCCGCGCAACCATGCGATTGATTCCCCGAATCGCTCAGAAAGTGCCGTCATCGGCGATCATTCTTGATGTTGCCGGCACGAAGGTCGGCGTCATGGCCGAAGTCCGAGAGGCGGGTTTGGCGGACCGGTATATCAGCGGCCATCCCATGGCCGGCCACGAGGGAATCGGTTTTGAGGCAGCGCGCGTGGGTCTGTTCCGCAATTCCGATTTCGCCCTAACCGTGGACGCCAGCGTGCAACCGGCGCATGTGGAACTGGCCTGTTCCATCGTCCGGACGCTTGGCGCACGACCGTTTCTGATCGATGCGGAGAGACACGATGAAGTGACCGCTCTGACCATCCACATGGCTCACGAGGCAGCGCTGGCAATGGGCAGTCTGGTCGCCGATCAGGCTCAGGAGGACGAGGC
>CAZHDS010000171.1:0-7364 GCA_964531495.1 uncultured Ignavibacteriales bacterium | reverse complement strand
ACGGTAATGGCGGAACCGGACTACTCCAGTGTGCCCCAGGGAGCCGATCGGGACCTGATCGTTCTCAAATTGGCCGAAGGTCAGGAAGCTCCCGTCTTTGACGGCAATCGCTTTGTCGACACCGGCAACAAGTTCGGCAATCTCAACGCCAAGATCAGTGCCGTTGGCACTCGAAGCATCGAGCGTCGCTTTAAGAACGACCCACAAGCCCTGAAACAAGAGCGCACTACTGCGATGTCAAGATCCGGCCTCGATTTGCCAGATCTGGCTCTCTACTATGAAGTCCACCTGACTCAGGATGCTACAGAACAAGAGAGACTCGATTTTCTCAGTAAGCTGAATGCCTCGGCTGAGGTTGAGATCGCATTTTTCGCCCCCAAACCGGCCCTGGCGACGATGGAAGTGGCCGCACCGACTCCGATTTGGCAGACCAGTCAATACTATCTCGAGGCTGCGCCGACGGGCATCGATGCATACGCCGGCTGGTCCTATCCGGGTGGCAAGGGTGACAGCATCAAGGTCATCGATATCGAGGGCAACTGGATCCAGACGCATGAGGATCTTCATGGGGGCACGGACAACTTTCACATCGCTGGAAGCCGCATCAATGATGCCGGGTGGTGGAATCATGGCACGGCGGTGCTGGGCGAGATCGCATCCGACTCCAACAGCTTCGGCATGACCGGCATAGCGTTCAACGTCGATCTTGGCACCGTATCGGTCGGCTCGATGTCAACCGCCAGTGCCATCAACACGGCTGTCGCCAATTCTCAACCGGGCGACATCATTCTGATTGAGTTGCACGCGCCGGGTCCTCACTATAATTATGAGGAACGCTCGGATCAATTGGGTTATGTCGCCATGGAGTACTGGCAGGACACTTTTGACGCCATTCTCGTGGCTTCCGCCGGCGGTCGCATCATAGTCGAGGCCGGTGGCAATGGCGCTGAGGATTTCGACGACACCACGATTTATGGACACCTATTCGATCCTGCCTATCGCTTCTCGGGCGCGATCATGGTTGCAGCATCCAATTCATCTCATCAGCCAGCTTCGTTTACGAACTATGGTCAGCGTCTTGATGTTCACGCCTTCGGCACTTGGGACGTCTATACGCTAGGCTACGGCGATCTTTACGGTTCTTCGTCGAGCGATCATTATACTAGTTCTTTTGCCGGAACGTCTTCCGCCTCGCCGATCATCGTCGGCGCCTGCGCTGTTCTCCAGGGCGTCTACAAGGCAGCCTATGGGTCGACCATGGGCCACGACGAATTGCGTTCTTATCTTACGACTTATTCGACGCCGCAGGCACCCAGCTCTAAGCCAATTGGTCCTCTCCCCGACTTAGCCGGATCCTGCCAGGAAATCATCGGCGTCACGTTTTCGGCCGATACGACTTTCGGCTGGGCTCCTTACGACGTCAGTTTCAGTGGTGCATCGGGCTTGGCTGTCGATGAATGGCACTGGGACTTTGGTGACGGCTATACCGATTCTGTCCAGAACCCGACCCACACCTACCAGGACCGCGGTGCCTTCGATGTTGAGCTGCAAATCACGGCTGGAGGCGACGTGAGGACCATCTCTCGCGGTGCCTACATTGTCGCTCTGGCAGATTCACTCTTGGGAGACACGATTGCAGCCGAGTCCGGGACGATGGTGGGAATCACGATTTCCGCCACCAATACTATACCTCTTCAGGAGCTCATCATTCCAATCGAGTACTCTGGCACGCTCTCACTGGAACCGTCTGGAGCTGGCTGGACCACTGCCGGCTGCCGCACCGCTGGCATGGATCTCCAGCAGCAGATCCACTGGTATCCTGGCGGCAAGCAGATGACTATCAGGCTGGCCAACACCGGCAGCTCAAGCAATCTGGCCGCGGGCAGCGGACCAGTTCTGAAATTACAGTTCGACCTGGATGGCGTACCATCCTTTGGTCAGGATGCTGAAATCCAGATCGATGGCTACTCCACGCGCATCCCAGAGTTCAGCACTGGCACTCAGGATTACCAACCAATCGTGGCCAACGCCAAGGTGACGTACTACAATTGCTGCGTCGGCATGCGGGGCAATATCAACAATGATATCAACCAAGAGATCGACATCTCAGACCTCATCTATCTCGTGCAATTCATGTTCCAGGAAGGTCCCGAGCCGCCGTGCATGAAGGAAGCCAACGTTAACGGTGACCTATTGGGAGAGATAGACATCGCTGACCTGATTCATCTGGTCTCCTACATGTTCCAGGACGGACCAGAGCCGTTCATTTGCTTCTAGTCATTGAGAAGACAATTTAGATTCAAGAATCCTCCGGAGGCAAGAGCTCCCGGGGGATTTTTGGTTCGAGCACGATTGTGGCGACTGCAAACTCAAAAAATGTTGTTGCACGAATCTGAGTAAATACCGTTATTATGGTCACACAGGAAAGGAGGTGGTCTATTGGATAAATCAGACTTTTGTGAGGTGACTGCTGTTTAGATACAGCCTCGACGATTTTTTGTTGGGGTCGTTCTAGACAAATCCCAACAGTTAAACCGGCCCGGTAGTTCTTCAAGGCTACCGGGTTAATTTTGGCCGCTCGCCACGCCTATCGCTTGGAGGAAACGATGCCCTTCTGCCCTGAATGCAAATACGAATACGAATCACCAATCACGACCTGTCCCGAGTGCTCGGTTAGCCTTGTATCTCAACTGCCAGAGCCAGCGGCCGAAGTCACTCTTACGCCCGATGATTGGGTGGCACTGGCCCGGTTGACCTCGAAAGAATACGCCGATATGGTCGAAGAAGGCCTGCGCTCCAAAGATATTCCGGTCGTCATCCTCTCCGGCGGCGGTCACTTCGCGGTGACGGGTCAAATGGGCTCAGGTTCAGTGATGGCAAGCGGCGGCGGCTTTTCGGTCATGGTGTTGAAAGAAAGAGTCGCTGAGGCTAATCGGGAATGCCAGATAATCCTCGGTGAAGCCTGGGACGAGGCTCGACTGGTGGACATCAACGAGGCATGAGTCGCGCCCCGTTCCAAGTTCTGGTTTTGCCTTATGTCACGACCGATGACCGATCAGTCCGGTATGCCTTGTTGAGGCGAGAGCCGACCACTGGTGGTTACTGGCAGGGTGTCGCGGGTGGTGGCGAGGACAATGAGACGCCCTTGCAGGCGGCCCAACGTGAAACCCTGGAAGAGGCCGGGATCCAATCCTCCAATGGCTGGATTGAGCTGGATTCTATGTCAATGGTGCCCGTGGTTCAAGTCTGTGGTTTTGCCTGGGGCGAGGATGTGTTGGTAATCCCCAATCACTGTTTTGGCGTCGCGGTCACCAACGAGCGACTGGTCCTATCCGAAGAGCACACTGAATACCGCTGGATGACTTACGAGGAGGCGATGGACTCCCTTCACTGGGAGGACAACCGGACTGCCTTATGGGAGCTGAACCACCGGCTGGTGAACTCTGCTTCCCGTCGGCTGTGACAATCCCAAAAGCGCTCCCTGGTCGGCCGAATCTGGTTGTGCCGGGACGCGCAATCAATATCTTGCAGGCGGTAGAATTTAGGCATAAACCAAATCTGGCTCCGTGAGTAGAATCAGTATGGCATCAAGACCCAAGCGCAGATTGACAGCACTGGCTGTAGCAGTGGCCGCCCTGATTACTTTGGCATCGCTAACGAGCCTGGCCGGTCCGGTATTGGTTATCCCCGAAACCAAGTTCGACTTCGGATATGTGCCTCAAGGTGCCGAGGTCAGCCATGTCTTCTGGCTCAAGTCGGTCGGCGACGAGCCAGTGCACATCACGCAGATCACCGCTGGCTGCTCTTGTACCAAAGCCCCGCTGGAGTCAGACAGTATCGCCCCCGCCGACAGCACCCGCTTGGAGATCACCTTCAACTCCCGCCGATATCGGAACCGCTTGACCAAAAAGATTCGCCTGTCTTCCAACGCCGATGAGATTATGCAGCGGATCTTAATCGAGGCGACCGTCGTCACGCAACCTGACTCAATGTATCCCCTTCGTTTCGAGCCCTTTCAGCTTGATTTCACGCCCTTGTCCGAAAAGCTGCTGGCTGAACTTCCCCTGATCATCACAAACGTATCCGATGAAATCCTGAGACTAAGACTTCTGGACATCGACTCAAACCTGATGACAGTTGCGCTGCCTGATACGCTGGCCCCCGGAGAAGTAGCGGGATGCCTCGTGAAGTTGACCGAGTCTGGTCTTGAGAAATCATTTACGAAGTCGATTACTCTCAGAGTGAACGATGACGCCCGTTCGCGGTTTTCTATCCCTATCAAACGCTCCAAGCCGCCGGACTCGTCGCGCCAGTGAGCGCGACGCCCGGATTTCACGAAGCTACTAGGTCACAATGAGACGCTCTATCGACCCAACCGAGTTGATTGTCCTGAGACCGGAAGCATTGACGGCTTCCCGTCTGTTGGTGATCGATCCGCCGTCGACATATAGCGTGAGTCGCTTGCAGGCGGAGTCCAGCGCAGATCAGATTATGGTTCTGTGTCGCGATTTCCAATCCTACCAGGCTCTCTCGAGCATGACCACCGATCGAGTCACAACGAGTTTTGGAGTTGTCCTCGAGGAAGCGTCACTGCCGTTCGATTCGGTCATCGTCTACATGCCCAAAGGCAAAGATCTACTGCAATTGACTCTGGAGTGGTTGGGCACATGGATGGGCCCGGGCGCCAGAGTTTACATAGCCGGCGACAAATTTAGTGGCCTGAGTTCCTGCCCGAGAATGATGCCCGACGCCTTCGGTCCGCTACGCAAGATGGATTCAGCCCGCCACTGCAGGATGTTCCGAGCGGTCTGCGCGACCGCCCCAAGCCCCTTTGATATAAGCAAAAGGATCAGTTGGGTCGATTCCCACCTGCGCGACGTCGAGCTATCAATCGCCCAGGTTCCGGGTGTTTTCAGCCATGGCCATATAGATAGCGGTACCGTGGCGTTGGTGAGCAGCATGAATGTGGACTCCCCTACTCGGGTGCTCGACGTGGGCTGCGGCTGTGGCGTAATCGGAGCAACGATTGCCGCTCTGTATCCCGAGTGCCAGGTCGAGATGGTTGATGTTTCCGCCCCGGCGGTGATGGCGGCCTCGCTCACAATCGAGGCCAATGGCTTGGCGGCCCGCTCCCGATGCCACGCCTCTAGCATGTTTGAGGCGGCGACAGCGCCCTACGATCTGATTCTGTCCAATCCGCCGTTTCACAGCGGCCGTGATACAGATCGATCCGTTACTCGAAAGCTAATCGACGGAGCGAGGCACCACCTTTCCGAAAACGGCAGTCTGCAGATAGTCGGCAACCGCTTTCTCTCCTACGATTCACTGCTGAGCGAATATTACGGATATGTCAGAACGCTGGCCAAGGACAACGATTACGCTGTGTACGAGGCCCGACGGCCGACTCCGGCGTAGCCCAAGTTCGCCTCTTTTGATCTGTACAAAGTAGTTCTCAGACCGTATCTTCCAGTTACTATTGCACCCAATTATGGAGTACGCCGACCAGAATGACCGACAAAGATCTGACTAATCCCTCTGCCAGAGGCTCTTTTGAGGAGCATATTGTGGAGCCTGCTGACTCCCTCCCCGAAGCAACCTTTGATGCTCTGCCGGAATCCATGCAGAAATCAATGGAGCTAGCCGGTTGGCCCGGCCTCATGCCAGTTCAGGCCAAGACGATCCCGTATATACTGGACGGTCGGGACTTGATGATTCAATCGCGCACCGGGAGCGGTAAGACCGGCGCCTTCGTCCTGCCGATACTTCATCGGATAAACCCGGACCGCGCCACCTGTCAGGCTCTGGTCCTGGTGCCCACCCGTGAACTGGCTCGCCAGGTTGCACGGGAGGCCGAGGTGATGGCCGGGGATCGCGGAATCCGCACGGCCGTCGTGTATGGCGGTGTCGGATATGGTGCCCAGTTGGATGCTTTTAGGGCTGGTGCACATGTCGTGGTAGGTACACCCGGGCGTTTGCTCGATCATCTGCTGCGCAACTCGCTGAACCTTCATGATCTCCGAGTTTTAGTCTTTGACGAGGCGGACAGAATGCTCTCGATGGGTTTCTACCCGGATATGAAAGCAATCCAGCGTTATCTGCCCAACAAGGGCATGAGCGCATATATGTTCTCCGCCACTTTCCCCACTCACGTTATACGCCTGGCCCAGCAGTTTCTCGTTGATCCTGGTTTCCTGAGCCTCAGCCGAGACCGCGTCAACGTGGCCGAAACCGACAATGTCTTCTATGTGGTTCCTCCGATGGAGAAGGAACGCTGTCTGGTCCGAATTATCGAAATAGAGAATCCGTCTTCTGCCATCATCTTCTGCAATACGCGAACTACGGTACACTTCGTGACAGTAGTGCTTCAGCGCTTTGGCTACGATGCCGATGAACTTAGCTCCGATCTATCCCAATCGGCCCGGGAGCGGGTTATGGCTCGGGCTCAGGCGGGTCGGCTTCGTTTTCTTGTGGCTACCGACGTAGCTGCCCGCGGGATCGATATCCCTGACCTCTCCTGCGTTGTTCTCTATGAGCCGCCGGACGATCCGGAAGCTTACATCCACCGCATCGGTCGTACCGGTCGGGCCGGGGCCAGCGGCCGGGCCATTTCGTTGGTAAGCCCGATGGAAGAGCGCGAGTTGGCCGCAATCGGAAAGCGTTTCGATATTGACCTGTTGGAACACCCCTTGCCCAGCGATGAGGATGTAGCCGCCCTCGTCTCCCAGCGGATTATCGCCCTGCTCGAAGCCCGGTTGCGGGAACGCGACAAATTACAAATTGAGCGCATGCAGCGCTTCGTGCCTCTAGCTCAGAGTCTCGCCCTGGAAGAGCCGGAATCGGGCTTGGTGACTATGCTTCTCGATGATTATTATCAGCAGACGCTGCACGCTCGCCCTCCGGAACCACCCGCCGCGCCGGAAGAGTCGCGCCGCGACAAACCGTCATCGCGCCCACAGAGACCGCAGCGCAAGCCGCCCAGCCGCAAGCCGACCCGAAGAAGATAACGCGGACAAAAAAAGCCACCGACGCAAAGGCCGGTGGCTTAGCTCGGATTCAATCAGATCAGTCGGTCAGCTCCAGGACATCCATCAAAAAAGCATACTCGAAGGCAATCTCACGGATTCGCTCGTAGCGACCGGAGGATCCCCCGTGACCGGCCCCCATGTTGGTCTTGAGTAGAAGCCGATTGCTGTCGGTTTTTATGGCTCGCAGCTTGGCGGTCCATTTGGCCGGTTCCCAGTACTGCACCCGGGTATCATAAAGGCCGCCAGTAATCAGCATGTTTGGATAACCATGAGCCGCCACCTGATCGTAGGGAGAGTACGAGAGCATGTAGGCGAACTGTTCCTGGATATTCGGATTGC
>CAZHDS010000170.1:654-7404 GCA_964531495.1 uncultured Ignavibacteriales bacterium | reverse complement strand
GAGCCTGGAGATCACCAGATTATCTGCCTTATCGCTGATCTTCTGGTCCAGTCAGGTAACCTGGAGGCAGCTCTGGGCGAGTATGAGAAATACCTATCGAGAGTCCCAGGTTCGGTCGAGGGAGTATTCGGGCTGAGCGAGTGCTATCTCCGACTCGGGCACGTGGATTCGGCTATCGTCGGTTTCCGACGTGCTGCTGCCATGAATCCAGATTTTGCCCCGGCCCAGAAGAGATTAGCCGAACTTGGCCTGTTGAGCGAACCGGTCGCGACGAACTGACAGGCGGACCGGGCGAGCGGGCTGGGTTAACTTCTTGAATAACAGGCCGTTACTGTCTTGTTGTTCGATTTCCTGCCCCGACCCCATATCGCACTCATTTACGCCGCTGTTCTTTCGCCCTTGGTGGGCTAAATAATAGTCTCCCCAGCCAGGAGTATTCCGCCTGTAATTACGATCTCCGCATTAAGAAGTTCACGTATCTGCCGACTCAATAGTTAGAAAAATGTTTAGCTGGAATACATGCATGAAGAACTGTGCAATTAGGAAAGGAGGCTCTCAGGCCTCACGGCCACGACCAGTGCGGGTTAAATGGACTATTAACTTCGCGGAATTTGCGACATCGGAAGTGACGATAAGTGTGAATAAACAACCAATGAATAGAATGGGGTAAGGACGCCCCTAACCCTTCACGGAGGATTTATCCATGTCACTTCGCATCAACCACAACCTAGCTGCGTTGAATGCTCACCGGAACCTGGCTGCCACAACTGGCGCATTGTCAAACTCGATGCAGCGGTTGTCGTCTGGTTACCGGATCAACAAGGGTTCTGATGATCCAGCTGGTCTGGTGATTTCAGAGCAATTCCGCGCGCAGATTGCTGGTCTCAACCGAGCGATCTCGAACTCAGAAGGTAGTATCAGCATGGTGCAGACGGCTGAAGGTGCTCTTACAGAAATCAACTCGCTGTTGGTCTCGATGAGAGAACTGGCCATCCACGCTGCCAACGAAGGCTTCAACTCTGCCGACCAGTTGGCTGCTGACCAGGCTGAAATCACCAACGCGATCAAGACCATTGATCGTATTGCTGCCAACACCCAGTTTGGTACCAAGAAGTTGCTTGACGGTACCAACGAAAACGTCGCGACCATCACGACGACTAACAATTCCGCTGTTACCGTGAAGAACTCGAACTTGCAGACCGGCACCTACTCCCTGGCCGCCCAGAAGGTGTCTGACGCAACTTCGACGATCAACTCCACGGCCAAGGGCATCTCGCTGGCCAATACGGACGGCGATCCGACCAACCTGTCGGATGGCATCCACAACATCGATGTTGTGCAGGCCTCCGATGTGGCCAAGAAGACCTCCACGGCGGTTTCCGTTCTTGACGCCTGGAACAATGGCATCACGGTCAACGCCACCGCCACCAAGGCTGTCGTGACCATGAACGCCACCTTCACGAGCAATGGCGACGCCGACATCGGTGCCTACACTTTCATCCTGAATGTCCAGGAAAACGGTGCCACCCCGATCGGTAACCAGACTCTGGATATTACGATTTTGGCGGGCGAGGATTCGTCTGATGTCAAGACCAAGCTGCAGGCAGCCATTGCCGCCAACGAGAGTCTGGCTGGCAAGATCAACGTCACTGAAGACATCGGTGCGGCCGCCGTATCCTTTGGTTTCCAGTATGTTGACGAAGGTGCTCAGTTCTCGGTACGGGCAGAAGTCTCTCAGACCTCTGGCTCCGGCACCTTTGGCTTCACAGCAGCCGCCAGCAACCGTGGTACTTCCAATGGAGTGTTGGACTTCACCGCCAACACCTCTAATGGCTTGCAGACCGCCAACGCAACGGTGGCAAATGCCACGTATACGACGATGGCGAGTCTGGTGACGGCCATCAACGTGGCGATCGATGCCACTGCTTTTGCTACGGCAACTGACTTTATTGCCACGGCTTCCGGTTCGAACCAGATCCAGTTTGCTACTCGCGACGAGGGCTCGCTGTACTACTTGCAGCACAACTCTGCCGCTGGTGCGACCGAGGATCTGAGTAACGTGCTGGGCTTGAGCGTTGATGCCGCGGCGGTCACCGGTGTTGACGCTATCGTCAACTTCGATGGTTATGCCAATACGATCAACAACGTCTCGGCTGCTGCCACCGGAACGAAAACGCTTGAGACAGCGGCCTATGGCTCTGCCGATCGTGGAACCATCTCAATCGTTACCGAAAAGGCGACGGCGGCCTACGCTACCGGCATCGGCGGTGTTGACACTGGTAACCTGCTGCTCACCGTTGCGGCTACTCAGTTCGACGTTCAGTTGAACGGTGCCACGGCTGTGCGCGCGACTGCCGGCCAGGACGCCACGGTCTATAATGGCGACCGGACCGAGTGGATCACGGTTAACTACGGCCTCACCTCTGACGGTGGCAACGAGACTATCTCCAATACCAACCAGGCCCTGGTCTTCCAGATCGGTGGTAACGTTGGTCAGACGGCTGATGTCTCGATGCGCAACATGGCTGCCTCTGGCCTCGGCAAGGACATCGCTGGCAACATGTTTGCCTCGCTGGCCGTGATCGACGTTCAGTCGGCTGCGGGCGCTCAGGATGCTCAGACGATCATTGACGCCGCTATTAATGAGGTAACCACGACTCGTGGTAGCTTGGGTAGTTTCCAGAAGAATACTCTGGAATCCAACCTGAGAAACCTCCGGATCGCTTCTCAGAACCTTACGGCTTCTGAGTCGCAGCTCCGTGATACTGACATGGCTGCTGAAATGTCAGAATTCACCAAGAACCAGATTCTGCTTCAGGCTGGCGTTTCCATGCTGGCTCAGGCGAACCAGGTTCCTCAGGTGGTTCTGTCGTTGTTCGGCTAAGTCGATAGTACTTGGATCCGGGGGAAGAGTCATCTTCCCCCGGTCCGCTAAATAAGAAACGTAGACCGGAATCGGATATTGACATCCTAAACCTCAGGAGCTGAAGTGCCGGGCTTACAATCAGTATCAGGCATTAACTCTGGTCTTGACACGACCGGCATCGTTGATGCCATTATTGCTTTCGAGCGCAACAACGCTGTGCGCCTGGAGTCTGAGCAGGCTGAAAAGGGCAACATCATCACTGCTCTCAAATCGACCCAGGCCAAGTTCCTGGCGTTGTCTACCAGCGTATCCAAGCTAACCCGGGCCAGCACCTTTGAATCTTCGACGGTGCGTGTTTCGGATGAGTCGTATATTACGGCTTCCAGTGTGGGGCGTGTTGCCTCTGGCTCGTACGATTTGCAGGTCTTGGCGCTGGCTCGCAACCATCAGATGGCCAGTCAGGGTGTGGCTGATGTCGACGAGGCCATCATCGGCACGGGAACCATAACGATTGGTGTTGGATCGGCGACTGGCAAGGTTATCGAGATTGACTCGAGCAATAATTCTCTGTTGGGTGTCAAAGATGCTATCAATGATCTTCGGGCGGGCGTTACGGCCAGCATCATCAATGACGGCACCGAACTAAATCCCTACCGCCTCGTGATCTCGGCCGACAAGACTGGCGCGACAAACGCGATCAATCTGACCAGCAGCCTTACGGGCGGCGTAAACCTCGACTGGGCCAATGGCTCGTTCGATGTGCCAGAGATGGTTTCGAAAAATTCCCAGAGCAACTCGGTTGTCTCATTGGGAGCTTCGGCGAGTTATTCGGGAAGCGAAAACAAAGATTACACTTTCACCGTGGCTGGGAGCGGCTCCCAAGCGGTGGGGTCCGGCGCGATTACGCTGAACTGGACCGACGGTACCAACTCCGGTTCGATCGAGGTCTCCGCTGCGGACACGGAAGTAGCGTTGACCGGGACAGGCTCAGATGGTCTGTCCATCTCGCTCTCCGCCGGAGCTCTTACAGCTGGCGATGTTTTCAAGGTCGATACCTTTACGCCCCTACTTCAGACTGCTTCTAATGCCCGGATGTCATTGGGTACGGCTGATGGCGGGGGAGCACCGTTGACCGTTTCCTCCAGTTCAAACACCTTCACCGACGTTGTCTCCGGACTCACGTTGTCAGTGTCCAAGGTCACCGACCCGGGCGAGAGCGTCACGATTACAACCCGTGTCGATGTCTCCGGTATCAAAGACTCCATCAACGAATTTATCGGTGCCTACAACGGCATCATGGAATACATCGACCAGCAGAACACCTACGACAAGGACACGGGCCAGACCGGCGTCTTGTTTGGTGATCTGACATTATGGACGATGCAGAATAGTCTTCGCGGCCAGGCCTCCTCGGTTGTCGCAGGAATCGACACCAAGTATAACCAGCTGGCCACTATGGGCATCCGTCACGGTGGTGACGGCAAGCTTTCCATCGCCGACTACAGTGCATTCCAGAATGCGCTGGATGAGAATCTCGACGATGTTATCGATCTGTTCGGAAATGCCGGGCAATCTTCCAGCCAGTATATCGAGTTCGTGGCGCTAACTGACAAGTCTCAGGCCGGACACGTTTTTGACGTTGATATCACTACGGCGGCCGAAAAGGGGAGCTACTCCGGAACATACATGACTGATCCGGGAACCACCCCAATCGTTATTGACGCTACCAACAATCACATGCGCCTGAAAGTCGACGGTATCACTTCGGGTGAGCTCACGCTCGGGCTCGGCACTTACAGCTCATGGTCGGCCCTGGTTGAAGAAATACAGGACCAAATCGAGGCAGACTCTGTGATAGGTGGTCGGGGTGTCACGGTTGCGTCCGAAAATGATGGTACCGGAACCTTTCTCTCGATCACCGGCAGTACTTATGGCAGCAGTGCCAAGGTTGAATTGGATACCACCCAGGAACTCAGTGCTTACACCGTCCTGGGTCTGGTGAACGGCACATCCCACGAAGGCATCGACGTCGTCGGCACGATCAACGGCGAGGAAGCTGAGGGCACAGGACAGATGCTGACCGGTATCGAAGGCAACGATACGACCGAAGGCGTGAAGCTGAAGATAACTATGGCCGCCGCTCAGATGGCAAGTGGCTCCGACGGTGAAATCACTATCACCCGAGGTATCGCGGCGCAGATACAGGATATAGTCGGCAACGCCACGAAGGCCATCGACGGCACCTTTGATCGCCGAATTACTGGCTATGAGAAGCAGATTGAGCAGTTGGCGGGTCAGGTCGAAGATATAGACGAGCGCCTGGCAATCCGTCGCGAGTCACTCCTTCAGCAGTACTGGAACATGGAAGCATCTCTGGGCGAACTGAACGCAACAAAAGACTTTCTCACAAGTCAGATAGATTCGTTGAATTCCAACTGGAACTTCGGAAAGAACTAATAATAGCAACAGGACGAGGCATGGACTGCACAACAACGGCGTATGTTAAGAGTGATATTCAGGGTATGACCCCGCTCGATCTCGTGATCAAGGTTTATGATGGAGCAATTGCGGCCTATCGCGATGCTTCTCGCTGCTACGAGTCAGACCAAAATTCCGCGGGGCATGATCACCTGGAACGGGCCAAGAAGTTCGTCACGCATCTTTACACAACTCTGGATGAAGAGCAGGGCGGCGATGTGGCCGCTAATCTTGGCCGGATCTACTCTTTTGTAGTAAACGAGACCAATGTGCTGGCGGCCACGAAGGACCCGGAAAAGTGTGAAGCCATAGTAGGCATACTCAGCAATCTACGTCAGGGTTGGGACGAGCTGCGGCTGCAGCAGCGAGGACAGGTCGAGGCAACTGAGGAAAGTCAACCACGTTCGGGAATCTATACTTCAGCCTGAGAATGGACAATATGGACCACAACGCTATTACGCAGCTCGAACGGGAGTTAGCCTTCGTCCTCAAGGAGGAGTTTTCGTTCTATCAATCTCTGTACATCACCCTGGATAAGCAGCGAGACTCGATCAAGTTCAATCAAGACGATCATCTCCTGGATCTGTTCACCGAGATCGAAAGGTGCCATCAGCGGATCAGCAAGTCGGAGAGTAAGATTGCGGGACTGAAGCGGCGCGATCCGAAAATCTTCCGATTGGCGTCCGCTCATCCGGAAGTTCGCAAGCTTGTGAACAGTATTGCGACCATGGTCAAGAAGAACATGACCCTCGTCAGCGAGAGCGAAGTGTATCTCCAGGGACGATATGATCGCATAAAGCGGGAACTGGGTGAGCTCAAGAACAGTCACAAAATTTTACAGTACATGACTGAAGCTGCACCGACGCCTCAGTTCGTTGACGGTGAAGGATGATATTAAGCCATTGATGGCCAGTATTATGAAAATGACCACCGGGTCGACCATAGGAAGGAAAACGAGGACATGAAGATTGGATCCAATCTACCCCAGGATGGTGCTCCCCCAAGGGACGCGACTGCGGTTGGGCCGAACGACCGGACACAGGCTAAGGACGCGCCGCGAGACCGGCTAGTGCTTTCCGATAGTGTCAGAGCTTGGTTGGGCAGTGCCAGCGCTGGACCGGAGATGATTCCGACCGGGGAGAGTAGCCCGGCCTACTCGGAAGCAGATATCAGATCGAAGGGGCCGATCAACACGGCCATGGATCCTGAGAAGTTGGCCGCCATTCAGGATCGAGTGCAGAGTGGCTTTTACAGCCAGGACGCAGTGAGGCAGATCATAGCCGGACGCTTAGCCGAGGAGATTATCGAGCCGACCGAATCGGCCGAGTAAATAAACAATGACTACCGAAGTTGCCACAGTAGACAACAAAGTTAAGCGGGTCATCTCCAATATCCGCAATTTGCCC
>CAZHDS010000170.1:0-644 GCA_964531495.1 uncultured Ignavibacteriales bacterium | reverse complement strand
GATCGTTTTTCACCAAATTCAGAAGGTAATCAACGATCCCAATAGTTCTGCGGGGCAGGTGGCGGCCGTTCTGGCCGAGGATCCGGCTACTTCGGTCAAGGTCCTCAAACTGACCAATTCCGCCTTCTACGGCTTGAGCCGAGATGTCACCTCCGTCAAGCAGGCGGTCATGGTCGTCGGCATGGAAGCGATCAAGAACCTGGTCCTGTCGGCGTCGGTGCTGGATATGTTCCGGGGCGATGATGCCAATGTCGAATTTCAGGAAACGTTCTGGCGACACTCTTTGGCCACCGCCTTCTGCTGTCGCGTCCTTGCCCGAGCGGTCAAGTCACGAGGAATCGTGGATGTCGACTCAGCCTTCTCCAGCGGCCTGCTGCACGACATCGGCAAGATTGTCATCTGCTGTTTCCTTCCCGAAGAGCGGGACCTCTTGAGGGAGCGGCGCCTCGTTGACGCCGAGTCTCCAGATCACCAACTCGAGACGGAAGTACTGGGATACAACCACGCCCAGATCGGCGATTTTCTGGCAAGCCATTGGAAGTTGCCGTCCTTGCTCGGCGACGCTATCGCTCATCATCACACTCCCCTCGACACCGAGGCTGAATCACCGGCGGCGTTGCTGGTCAACGTTGCCAGCTTCCTGG
>CAZHDS010000169.1:0-7425 GCA_964531495.1 uncultured Ignavibacteriales bacterium | reverse complement strand
TAACGGAGGTAGTCAGAGGCTATGGCGAAGGCGAAGTTTGAGCGGACGAAGCCGCACGTTAATGTTGGTACTATTGGTCACGTCGATCATGGTAAGACGACATTGACGGCAGCGATGACGATGGTGTTAGCGCGTAAGGACGGAAAGACATCGATACGTTCGTTTGATTCGATTGACAACGCTCCCGAGGAGCGTGAGCGTGGCATCACGATTGCCACGGCTCATGTTGAGTACGAGTCAGATAAGCGTCACTATGCTCATGTCGATTGTCCTGGTCACGCTGACTATGTCAAGAACATGATTACTGGTGCGGCCCAGATGGATGGAGCGGTTCTGGTTGTATCGGCGGCCGATGGTCCGATGCCTCAGACCCGTGAGCACATCCTGTTGGCTCGTCAGGTAGGTGTCCCTTACATCATCGTATACATGAACAAGGTTGATCAGGTTGATGATCCTGAGCTTCTTGATTTGGTGGAGCTTGAGGTTCGTGATTTGTTGTCGAGCTATAAGTTCCCAGGTGATGATATCCCGGTCATTCGTGGTAGTGCCTTGGAGGCTATGAATGCAGGTGCGGATGAGACTAAGGGTCCCGATGATCCGGCTTTTAAGTCGATCTTTGAGTTGATGGACGCCCTTGACAATTATATCCCTGAGCCAGAGCGTGACAACGACAAGCCTTTCCTGATGCCGGTTGAGGATGTATTCTCGATAACTGGTCGTGGCACGGTTGGCACCGGTCGTGTTGAGCGTGGTCAGGTCAATCAGGGCGAGCCGTTGGAGATCATTGGTATCCGCGAGACTCGCAAGACGGTTTGCACCGGTGTTGAGATGTTTCGTAAGCTTTTGGATCATGCCGAGGCTGGTGACAACGTCGGTTTGTTGCTTCGTGGTGTTGCTAAGGAAGATCTTGAGCGTGGTATGGTTCTTGCCAAGCCGGGCAGTATTCTTCCGCATACGAAGTTCCGTGCCGAGGTCTACATTTTGACGAAGGAGGAGGGTGGTCGTCACACGCCATTCTTCACAGGTTATCGTCCTCAGTTCTATTTCCGTACGACGGATGTAACTGGTGTGGCGGATCTTCCTGAAGGCGTCGAGATGGTTATGCCTGGTGATAATATCCAGATGACAGTAGAGTTGATAACCCCGATAGCGATGGAGCCAGAGCTTCGTTTCGCCATCCGTGAAGGTGGCCGAACGGTAGGTGCTGGCGTTATCGCTGAGATCTTTGAATAGACTGAGGCGGCCTAAGGATTCTCCGGTATGCCAAGGGATCGAGTGATATTAGCTTGCGGCGAGTGCCAATTGCGCAACTATGAGACAACCAAGAACAAGCGCACCCACCCGCAAAGGTTGGAGCAGCGCAAATATTGTTCTGGCTGTGACAAGCATACCTTGCACCGGGAAACGAGATGAGAATACGCGACGAGTTTGGACAGGCCAGTAGCTCCAATTGGTAGAGCGCCGGTCTCCAAAACCGGATGCTGGGGGTTCAAGTCCCTCCTGGCCTGCCATAAATGAAAAAGAAACGAGTGAGTCGATTTGGAGAAGATTAAGAAGTTCCTGAAAGAAGTCCTTGCGGAGTTACGCAAGGTGACCTGGCCGACCAAGGAAGAGTTGGTGGGGTCGACGATTGTGACGATAGTGGTGTCGTTGATCGTGGCTATCTTTATAGGCATCGTTGATCGTATCCTCAGTTTGGCTGTTCGAGTGATTTTTGGCGGTGGCCTGGGAGGTTGACAAGCTGATGGCGCTTCACTGGTACGCAGTTCATACGTATTCTGGCCATGAGCATAAGGCCAAGCGATATCTTGAGTCGGCTGTGGTTAATGCCGGCTTGGAAGATAAGTTTGGTAATATTCTTGTGCCGACTGAGGAAGTAACAGAGATGAGGCAGGGGAAACGGTCGACCACGACCAAGAAATTTCTCCCCAGCTACATCCTCGTCCAGGTCGACTTGGACAAAGTTACCCAACAGATCGTTACTTCGACGCCAGGCGTGACCAACTTTGTTGGCGTTCAGCCGGGCAAAATGCCTCGACCACTGAGGGACAAAGAAGTTGAGCGAATCGTTGGACAGATCGATAGTAGTCGGACCGAGGAGCCCAGCGATATTCCGTTCCAGGCGGGCGACTCTGTCAAAGTGAACGACGGTCCCTTCGCTGATTTCACTGGAACCGTCAGCGAAGTGAATATGGAAAGACGCAAAGTCAAGGTGATGGTCTCCATTTTCGGTAGACCGACTCCGGTGGAGCTTGATTTCCTACAAGTGGAACTGGTCAAGAAGTAGATTTTAATTATTGTTTGGAGCATAGATCACCGTGGCTAAGAAGATAGATGGCTACATAAAACTGCAGATCCCGGCGGGTCAAGCCAATCCGGCTCCTCCGGTCGGCCCTGCCTTAGGCCAGCGGGGCGTCAATATCATGATGTTCTGCAAGGCCTTCAATGAGCGCACCAAAGAAGGTAACGGCGTCTTGACTCCAGTCGTTATCACCGTTTACGCGGACAAATCCTTCACCTTTGAGACAAAGACCCCGCCAGCATCCACGCTGCTCAAGATCGCGGCCAAGGTCAAGAAGGGCTCCGCCGTCCCCAACAAGGACAAGGTTGGTGCCGTCACCAAAGCTCAGGTGCAACAGATCGCTGAAACAAAAATGGCAGACCTCAACGCCTCGTCGATTGAGATGGCGATGCGGATTATCGAGGGCACGGCCCGCTCTATGGGTCTTGAGGTGCACGACTAAGAAGTACCGAAGTCCAGATATTGACAGTTAACATTCGTTAGGACCCGATACGGCTACGAGCCGTACCTGGGGAGAATAGGAGAACATGAAGCGATCGACAAAACAACTCGAGTTTCGTAAGAAACTCGACCGTTTCAAGCGATACGATCTGTCCGAGGCTATCAAGCTCCTCAAAGAGAACACTTATGTGAAGTTTGATGAGTCGATCGAAATCGCCCTTCGCCTGGGAGTCAATCCCAAGCATGCCGACCAGATGGTTCGCGGTACCGTGGCCCTGCCACATGGTACGGGCAGCTCGGTCAGGGTGCTGGTGTTTGCTCAGGGTGAGAAGGCTACCGAAGCCGAGGAGGCCGGTGCCGATTTTGTTGGCACGGATGACATGGCTGACAAGATCATCGGCGGTTGGACCGATTTTGATGTGGCTGTGGCCACGCCGGACATGATGCGCATCGTCGGCAAGTTGGGTAAAGTGCTGGGTCCCCGGGGACTCATGCCTAACCCGAAGACCGGAACCGTCACCATGGACCTGAGCAAGACCATTCAGGAACTCAAGGCCGGACGTATCGAGTATCGGGTTGATAAGCAGGCAAACATCGCGGCGGCAGTTGGTAAACTGTCCTTCGACGAGCAGAAAATCGCTGAGAACGTAATGGCATTTGTTGAAGCCATTCTGAAGGCCAAGCCGGCGTCGGCCAAGGGAGCTTACTTCCTGGGCGCTTCAGTATGTTCGTCGATGAGCCCTGGGGTCAAGCTCGACCACCAGGAACTGCTGGCGGCTCTGAAAAAGTAGTATGGAGAGGAAATAGACAAGATGCCGAAACAGGAAAAGCTGGATGCTGTAGCCGAGTATGGCAAGCTGTTCAAGGAGTCCGGCTCCTTTTTCGTCACCGACTATCAGGGCCTCTCTGTGGCTGATATGACGGTTCTTCGGAAAGACTTACGAGCAAATAATATTGAATTTCTCGTTGGTAAGAACACGTTATTTAGAATTGCCGCTAAGGAGGCTCAGGTAGAAGGTGTCAATGAGTATTTGGCCGGTCCGACGGCCATTGCCTTCACGGCCGACGAGCCAGCTGTTGCAGCCAAGATTCTTCACGACAGTTTCAAGAAACGTGAACTGCCGCGCATGAAGGCCTTCTTGGTCGATGAAGTACTTCACACTGGTGACCAGATCCAGCGTCTGGCCGATCTCCCGCCGCGCGACGTACTATACTCGTTGTTGGTGTCTGCAGTCGAAGCCCCGCTGACCGCATTGGTCGGTTCAATCGACGGCTTCTTCCGCAAGCTGGTGGGAACCATTGATGCTCTAGCTGAGCAGAAAAAGAGTGAAGGTTAGCCTGGCTCGGGAGTGTCAGTTCATCGCGATGATGATCAACTCCCAATTGAAATTGAGAACAATGAACTTTAGTTGAATTTGCGAGGTAACAAGTGTCTAACGCAGCAATCGACGAAATCGTTGACAAGATCGCCGTTCTTAGTTCGATGGATCTTGCCGATTTGTCACAAGCTATTCAAGACAAATTTGGCGTCACGGCAGCCGCTCCCATGGCTATGGCCGCAATGCCCGCCGCG
Organism: uncultured Ignavibacteriales bacterium; assembly: GCA_964531495.1. Taxonomy (GTDB): domain Bacteria; phylum Zixibacteria; class MSB-5A5; order GN15; family FEB-12; genus DAOSXA01. The sequence goes on along the minus strand of CAZHDS010000169.1, from coordinate 3,109 downwards.
GGTGCTGAGGTCGCCGAAGAACAGACCGAGTTTGATGTTGTCCTGACAGCCATCGGTGACAAGAAGATCCAAGTCATCAAGGCCGTCCGTGAAGTTACTGACCTTGGGCTTAAGGAAGCCAAAGAGCTGGTCGAAAGTGCACCTTGTAAGGTCAAAGAGGGTGTGCCGAAAGACGAGGCCGAAAAGGTCAAGGCGAAACTTGAGGAAGTCGGCGCAATCGCGGACGTCAAGTAGAGTTTTTATTGTCACGAACCGGGAACATCGAGAGCTGTTCCCGGTTCGTTTCCGAGGGATCAGGGTGAGAGCCCTGGGGTCCCTCTTTCGTGTTTATAATGATCGCGGCTTTGGTCCCCCTGTGGATAGAGGAGCGTCGGGATACGCTTAATTAGGTGACGGGATTATCCAAACCGCTAACAACATACCGAGAATTGAGGCAGCTTCTATCAGGATACTTGTGTCCGGGCTGCGTTTCCTCAATTAATAGGAGGGTATTACATTGACCCGAGCGGGTGTGTTGAACAGACATAGTTTCGGCCTTATCGCCGATGCCACGGAGATGCCTAATCTCCTGGATGTTCAGATCGTGTCCTACAACGAGTTTTTGCAACCGGATGTGCCCTCGGACAAGCGAGCTCTACAGGGCTTGCAGAAGATTTTTACCGAGATTTTTCCGGTTACGGACGTCCATGAGAATTACTCCTTAGAGTATGTTGGTTATCACCTGGGCCCACCTCGATACTCAATTGATGAGTGTCGCGAGCGCAATATGTCCTGCGCTTCTCCTCTCAAAGTAACGATGCGCCTTATTTCGCGCGAGGGAGAGGGCGAAGAAAAAGCCGTCAAAGACATCATGGAACAAGATGTCTATTTGGGCGAGCTGCCGATAATCACCGAGTGGGGTACCTTCATTATTAATGGTGCCGAACGAGTGGTGGTGAGTCAGCTGCACCGGTCACCTGGCGTATTCTTTGATACGTCGACCCACCCCAATGGCAAGACGCTTTTTTCGGCGAGGATTATTCCTTACCGAGGCAGCTGGGTTGAGTTTGCAATGGACATCAACGATGTCATGTATGCATACATCGATTCCAAGCGCAAGTTGCCGGTAACTATGCTGTTGCGGGCTATTGGTTACTCGACTGACGAAGAGATCATTGATCTCTTCTACAAGACGCAGAAGTTGGCCCTGAAGGGCAAGACTGAAGCTGACGTAGAGGGCATCCGCACAGCCGAAACGGTGATCGACAAAGAGACCGGAGAAGTGGCGTTCCAGGCAGGCGAACTACTCAATGATGATGTTCTGGACAAACTAGGCGAGTTGGGTGTCAAGTCGATCAAGATAGTCTCCCGTGAAGAACGTCGTGAGATTTTCGTGATCCTCAATACGATCAGGAAGGATCCGACCAAATCACGCGAAGAGGCTCTGGTCAAGATATATTCTCTTTTGCGTCCGGGCGAAGCGCCGACGCTGGAGATGGCCGAGCAGCTGTTGCAGAAATTCTTCTTCTCCAACAAGCGCTACGACCTGGGTGTTGTTGGTCGATATATGATCAACCAGCGCATGGGGCTGGATATTCCCCTGGATACGCTGACCCTCGATAATAAGGACTTCGTCGAGATCATTCGGTATTTGACCGGGCTGTGCAACGACAACGGCTTCACCGATGATATTGACCATCTTGGCAATCGACGGGCCCGCACGGTGGGCGAGCTATTGTCCAACCTGTTCTCAGTTGGATTGTCGCGCGTTGCCCGCACTATCCGCGAGCGGTTGTCGCTCAAGGATCAGGAGAATGTTACGCCGCAGCTATTGGTCAATGCCCGCACGGTGTCCTCTGTTGTGGAGACGTTCTTTGGGTCTTCCCAGCTTTCGCAGTTCATGGATCAAACCAACCCGCTTTCTGAGTTGACCCATAAGCGCCGATTGTCGGCCCTCGGTCCGGGCGGTCTAACTCGCGAGCGAGCCGGGTTTGAAGTCCGCGATGTTCATCACACTCACTACGGCCGCCTATGCCCAATTGAGACGCCGGAAGGCCCGAATATTGGACTTATCATGTCGCTGGCGACTTTTGCCCGAATCAACAAATTCGGATTTATTGAGACGCCTTATCGGCAGATGGCAAAGGGCAAGCTGACTGAGACGGTTGAATATCTTTCGGCTGACGAGGAAGATCGTCACTACATTGCCCAGGCCGGCGAGCCTGTGGACAACAAAGGGCGTTTCGTCAACAAAGATATCATTGCCCGACGGCGGTCTGAGTATCCGTCGTTGCCGGCGAGCGACGTTGCTTACATGGATGTATCACCGCGACAGATTGTCTCGGTGGCAGCTTCGCTGGTGCCGTTTCTTGAACACGATGACGCCAACCGCGCTCTAATGGGCTCAAACATGATGCGGCAGGCCGTGCCGCTGTTGAAGACAGACGCACCGTTCGTAGGAACCGGCATGGAAGCCCGCGTAGCGACCGATTCGGGCGCCGTGGTCAAGGCCCGTGAGGCTGGTGAAGTGGTGGCCGCTGATAGCCGCAGAATTGTAATCCGTCCCACGGATAAGACCAGGGACGGGCGTCTTGGTTATATCGAGGACATCACCTACGAACTGACCAAATACCGTCGCTCGAACCAGGATACATGCATTAACTTCCGACCCGCAGTGACGATCGGCGACTCTGTGAAACCGGGGCAGATCATCGCCGATGGTCAGTCTATTCATAATGGCGAATTGGCTCTGGGGCATAACACTCTGGTGGCTTTCATGCCTTGGCGTGGTTACAACTTTGAGGATGCCATCATTCTCTCTGAGCGCCTGATCAGGGACGACATCTTTACTTCGATTCACATCGAGGAGTTCGAGCTTCAAGTCCGAGATACGAAACGTGGCTCCGAAGAGGTTACGCGCGAGATTCCTAACGTTTCGGAAGAGGCGTTACTCAATCTGGATGAGCGTGGTATCGTTCGCGAGGGTGCTGAAGTTGAATCCGGCGACATTATGGTCGGTAAGGTTACGCCTAAGGGCGAAACTGAGCTCTCACCTGAGGAGCGCCTGTTGCGCGCTATCTTCGGTGAGAAGGCCGGTGATGTGAAGGATGCCAGTCTGAAAGCTCCTCCC
>CAZHDS010000168.1:0-7435 GCA_964531495.1 uncultured Ignavibacteriales bacterium | reverse complement strand
CATTCGCTTGGCGAGTGAGGGAGAAGCCACCGTGGCGACCTCGGGAAGCGTCCACGAGACCACTTCGGCGCAGGATACCGAGCAGCTTGGAGGCGTACGGGGTCGATATTCCCTCCGCTTCGGCAATGTCCGAAATTGAACTCTGGGAGTCAGCTCCTCCTCGTGCGAGGACCAGCATACATCGCAGGCCATATTCTTCAGTGGATGAAATTCTCATTTATCACTTCCAAAACAAGTTCCATCAGTCAAACGAGCGTCCATGATATGTAATTCATACCAATCTGTAAAGTATTATTTTGAACGGCCAAAGTAGCTATCGGTTCCCCTGGAAATCGGCCGCCCCGATCATTTGCGAGGCACCCTCCGCAAAGCCGCCGGCTCAGGGGCGAAAACGGCCATGGAATAAGAGAAGAGCCGGGATTCTTTTGTTGACTCGGCCAACCTGCAGCGGTATGATCAACCGGTTGGAATGAATCGATTTGGAAGGAATTTGCGGGTGGTATACGGCGTAATAATGGCTGGAGGTCGGGGTGAGAGGTTTTGGCCCTTATCAAGGCGAGAACGGCCAAAACAGTTTCTTTGCCTGGCATCGGACAAGATGATGCTCGAAGAGACTATTGATCGCATTCTTCCGATGATACCTTTGGACAATATCCGCATCGTCACGGCGCGGTCGATGTTGCCCCTGATCGAGAAGAACCTGCCTCAGATCGGAGGCAGTCATGTCCTGGATGAGCCGGTGGGACGTAACACGTGTGGTGCCATTGGGCTAGCGGCCGTGCATCTCCTTCATGCGGATCCGGAAGCAGTGATGATTGTGCTTTCGGCTGACCATCTGATCCGCCCACCGGCGAAGTTGCTTGAGATTCTCGGACAGGCCGTTGATATCGCATCAAAGGGCGACTATCTCATCACCATGGGCATAGTGCCGACTCGAGCTGAGACCGGCTATGGCTATATTCGGTCGGGTGAACCATTCGCCCACTCCGGCAGCGGCAAAGTGTTTCATGTTGCCGCCTTTGCCGAGAAGCCCAGGCCAGCCGTGGCCAAAGAGTACTACTTCAGCGGCAACTATCTCTGGAATAGCGGGATGTTCGTCTGGTCAGCCAAGTCGGTATTGGACGCTATCGGGAAGTGTATTCCTGATATGGGGCGGATGCTCGACGACTATGCCGCCTGCATCGGTCAGCCCAGCGAGGCTGAAGCACGCGACAATCTTTACCGCGAGTTGCCGTCAGTTTCTATCGATGTAGGTGTTCTGGAATGTGCCACGAATGTGATTACGGTTCAGGCCGACATCGTGTGGGATGACGTGGGAGACTGGAATTCCCTCTCGCGGTATCGCACTCGAGATAGTGATAACAACGTCCTGATTGGCCGGACCGAGGCCATGGATACATACGAGACAACGGTCTACAACGACTCCGATGGTATTGTCGCGTGTCTCGGGGTCTCTGATTTGGTGGTCGTGACGTCTGGAAAGATAACTCTGGTCGTGCACAAGACCAAGACCCAGCAGGTCAAAGAACTGTTGGCAAGGTTGGCAGAAAACGATGATTCTCAAGAATATCTTTAGGCTGTTGCTTTTGCTGGCGGTGGTTGGTCTGAGCGCTGGCTGCCAGAAGCCGGGCTCCTCAGGTGAGGAAGTCCCCTCAGACGACGCTGGCGGACCGCCCCCGGAGGCTCGCTTTGATCCCCTGGAGTTTGACTCGGATCGTGAAGTAGTACCTGCGAAGCATCCGCAGTCGGGGGAAATCAGTGGCGCCGCTGTCGTGGATGAGGTGATTACCGCCGATGGACCACAACTCCCGGGACCAATCATCGGCGATCCGGCCGATCTGCTGCATACGGGCGAGAATTACCGTGTGCAGTTGTTCACGTCGCAAGTGTATGGTGAAGCTCAACGGTCTCGAATGGTCGCGGAAGAAATCTTCGATCGGGAAGTGTTCGTTGATTATGAAGTCCCTTACTTCAAGGTTCGGGTAGGCAACTTCAACGATCGCGACCTGGCCGTAGAATATCAGCAACGGGCCAAGGGCGTTGGTTATCCTGACGCCTGGGTGGTGATGGTCAATATTGAACTTGAAGAAGCTGCTCCCCTCTACGATTCATTGATGACGGCTCCCCTTGAGGGGAAGGAAGGCTTCGAGGATGCTGACAGCCATGAATAGGCCAGCATCGCTATCGGTCGTGGAGCGAGCCCAGGTCGCAGCGGCGGTTCAGCAGGCAGCTCAGGTGCTGGCGACCGGCGGAGTTGTGGTCGCGCCGACAGAGACGCGCTATGGTTTGCTGGCGAGTGTGGATCATGTACATGCCGTAAGAAATATCAGTAGAGTGAAAGATCGTGACGCCGCCAAGCCGGTTGCCGTTTTCGCAAGCTCCATGGATCAGATGGAGACGCTGGCGTTTGTTACGCCTCAGGGCCGAGCTCTGGCCGAGCGTTTTCTGCCGGGACCGCTCACGCTAGTTATGAGAGCTCGCGTACCGTGGCCGGAGCCGCTGGTGTACAAGGGCTTGATTGGGATCAGATATTCCTCGTCACCGGTTGTGGCGGCTTTGCTGCAAGCTATCGGTGTGGCTCTTACGGCCACCTCGGCCAACCTTGCCGGTGAGCCTGAGGCAGAGCTCGTGACCGACATCATAGCGATGTTTGGCGATCGGGTGCAACTATATCTCGACGGAGGACGACTGGCGGGACCAGTTACAACGGTTGTAGACGCATCGGGCAAGACCTCCCACATCCTGCGCGAGGGAGCCATCCCACGCGCCGATATCGAAAGCTGTTTGAAGGAACACGATTGTGAGTGACAAGAGATACACGATCATGTTTGTCTGCACGGGCAATACCTGCCGCTCTCCGATGGCAGAGGGAGCGCTGCGCGTCTTGTTGGAGAAAGAGCGTCCTGGAAAGAGTCGGGTGATTTCTAGCGGTACCTCGGCTGCGACAGGCTTTCCGGCCACTCACTTTGCGGTTGAGGCGTCGAAGATCTGGGAAGCTGATATCTCAAAGCATGAGTCGCAGCCATTGATGCCAGCCCTGATTGATCAGGCCGATCTGATCCTGGCCATGACTTCTCGACATCTGGATGAGGTCCTGCACTTGAACTCGGAGGCGAGCGACAAGTCGTACCTGTTCAAGAGCTTTCCGGGTCGCGAGCGCGAGGGAGATGAAGTTGCCGATCCTATCGGCCAGACGCTGGACCGGTATAACGCCACTTTCCTGGAGCTTGGCGAATACCTGGGACGGTATCTGAATGAGATTGTAAAAAGAATTGATGAGTATATTGATGACCATAAGTAGTCTACTGCAAAGATCGCTTCTTCTGGCCGTGGTTTCGGCCGGACTTGTACCTCTGTTCTATTTTGTGTCGGTCGAGGTGGAGTTGGCTCAGGCTTACTCCGAAAGCTCGGCGGTAGCTGACTCGCTCGCCCCCCCTCACGAACGTTTTGTTGAGAATCTCGCTTTTGGTTCGGGGGAGAAGCTATCGTTTGACATAAACTACGGTTTCATCAATGCCGGTACGGCTACGCTCGAAGTGTCCCAGATGATCGAATATAACGAGCGTCCCTGCTATCAAGTGATTTCGCGCGCAATGTCGAACAAAGTCTTCTCCACTTTCTTCAGAGTCGATGATCGGATCGAGTCTATCGTGGATGCTGAGGGTATCTACTCCTGGCGGTTCGAGAAGAACTTGCGCGAGGGTGGTTATAGCGCTGACCGGATGTACGAGTTCGATCAGCCACTTGGTTTGGTCTATTACGGGCGTGATACCATTGACGTGCCGCCGGTGGTGCAGGATGCTCTGTCCGTTTTGTACTACATCCGTACTCAGGAATTGCAGGTGGGGTCCTCGATCTACCTTGATAACTTCACCGATGGAGGTCAGTTTCCGCTTGAGGTGAAGGTCGAAAAACGCGAGACCATTAGTGTCGAGGCCGGGACCTTCGACTGCATTGTCGTCGAGCCCATGACCCAGTCGGTTGGAGTGTTCAAGAATGAGGGCCGCCTGACCGTTTGGCTCACCGATGACCGCCTGAAAATGCCGGTTCTGATGAAATCAAAAGTCCTGGTGGGCTCGATCTCGGCTGAATTGACCGACTACGAACTGGGCGAATTGGCACCTTTCTGATTATTATGAGTTCTGCTTCAGGAAAGACTTCGCCGGAAGACCTGTCAAAGGTTGTCCGTTATCCTTTTGAAAGACGTACCAATAAGGCCGAGACAGAATCATTCGGCCGCCCTATGGAGCAGGTCAGCGGTTCCGATTTCTTCGAGTCTTTGCCCGATTTCCTGAAGGCAGCTGACCTCAAAGAGTACGTTGGTTTGATTGCCCAGGCCCGACGCGACCAACGACCATTTCATGTCATGATGGGTGCCCATGCCATCAAGGTCGGTCTTTCCCCGATCTTGATAGATCTGCTTGAGCGCCGCATCATAACCAGTTTCTCCTTCAATGCTGCCGGCGTTATTCATGATCTGGAAGTGGCTTTCTTCGGCGGTACTTCGGAGGATGTCCAGGCCGGACTGACCGACGGGAGCTTCGGAATGGTCGAGGAAACCGGTGACATGTTTGCGGCTATCTGTGTTTTGGCCGGGCGCAAGGAAATTGGCCTGGGTGATGCCGCCGGACAATTCATCAACGGTGAAGGAGGCGAGCATCGCTCACTGTCATTGTTCGCGGCTGCCGACAAGGCCAAGTGTTCAGCGACTGTTCACATCGGAATCGGGACCGACATCGTTGCCCAGCATCCAGGCTTCAGCGGTGCCCTGGCAGGAGAGGCATCTTACATAGACTTCAGAATCCTGTGTCGCCTGTGCGCTGCTATCGATCGCGGCGGCGCTGTGGCCAATATCGGATCGGCTGTCTTGATGCCGGAAGTCTTTCTCAAGGCTCTTACAGTCGCCCGGAATCTGAACCCGGGCAAGAGTCAACTCACGACCGCCAATTTCGATATGATTGCCCAGTATCGTCCTGCCCAAAACATCGTCTCGCGACCCACTTTCAAGGCCGGAAAGGGGTTCAATTTCGCCGGTCACCATGAGATCATGATTCCCCTGTTGGCCTGGTATCTGAGGCGCGAGTTGGGCCGGTAGGCAATCCTTTGGTTTCCGGCCGAAACTCAATCCCATCTTGAATGTAAGAATTGCTTGTGTGCCGCTGCTAAGCTCGTAATTTAGTTCAAAAGATTACCAAATCGGAGACTGACTTGTATGGCCAAGCTAATAGAATGCGTACCCAATTTCTCTGAGGGACGTCGCCCCGAAGTCCTGGATGCCATCTGCGAAGCTATTACCGCCGAAGAGGGCGTGGTTCTGCTGGACAAAGAGATGGACAGCGATCACAATCGAGCCGTCGTGACGTTTGTGTGTCACCCCAATCAGGCGGTGGAAGCAGCATTTCGCGGGTATCAGAAAGCTGCCGAGCTGATCGACATGACTACTCACCATGGCGAACACCCGCGCATGGGTGCCTGCGATGTTTGTCCGTTCATTCCGATCTCAGATGTCACCATCGAAGACGCCATTGAGCTGGCCAACAAGCTGGGTAAGAAGGTCGGCGAAGAACTTCAGATCCCGGTCTTCCTTTACGAAGATGCTCGCACTACGCCGCGCCGCCGCAATCTGGCCAAAGTCCGCCAGGGTGAATACGAAGGCATGATCAAGGCTATCGCGGAAGATCCCAAGCGCAAACCGGATTATGGCCCGGCCAAGATGAATCTCAAATCGGGCGCGACTGCTATTGGCGTTCGTTTCCCGCTGGTTGCCTATAATGTCTATCTCGATACCAACAAGAAATGGATTGCCGACAAAATCGCGGATGCCGTTCGCGATATTAGAGGTGGCTATCGTTTCTGTAAGGCCCTTGGGTTCGAGATCAAGGAACGCGATCAGGTCCAGATCTCGATGAATCTGGTCAATTATCCCAAGACTCCGATCTTCCGCGTTTTTGAGACAATCAAGGCCGAAGCGGCTCGCTATGGCGTCAATGTCACTTCCTCCGAGATGATTGGTCTGGTGCCTTCGGAGGCCATGCTCGATGTGGCCGATTATTACTTGCGCCTGGAGAATTTCTCGAAGGCGCAGGTCCTCGAACACAAGCTGCAGGAGGCGGGTGGTGGGGCGGCCAAGGGCGACAGCTTCGCCGACGAAGTAGCCTCATCATCACCAGCTCCCGGAGGTGGCTCGGTGGCCGCCGCAGCTGGTGCTCTCGGTGCTGCCCTGGCCTCAATGGTTTGCCGTCTGAGCGTGGGCAAGAAGCAGTACGTCAAGGTCAAAGATGAACTGTCCGAAGTGCGCGATCGTGGCGATGTTCTTCGGGCAGAATTGACCCAACTGGTTGTAACCGACCAGGAAGCCTTCGACAAGGTCATGGAGGCTTTCAAGCTTCCGGCTGGTGACGCACGTGATCAGGCGGTGGAAGAGGCCAACAAGGGCGCGGCTCAAGTTCCCTTGACAGTCATGAAAACGTCGGCTGAGGTACTGCACCTGGCCAAAACGGTCGCTGCCAAAGGAAACGAGAACTCCATCACCGATGCGGGTGTTGCTGGGTTGATGGCCATGGCGGCCGTCACCGGAGCGGGCTACAACGTCAGGATTAACCTGACGGGGATCAACGACGGTCCCTTCGTTGAAAAGATGAAGAAGGAAGCTGCCACTATCACGGCCGAGGCCGAGGCGTTGGCGGCAGAGATTCGCCAGCTGGTCGAGGACAAACTGTAAGGAGCCTCAGAAATGCCGTCTTGTGCTGGCCGGGGCCGCTAAATGCGGAACGGTTGTCGGGAGGGGCACGCCTGCTATCAGATGAAGAAACGCATCGACCTGCACTTGCACACGACCAAGTCTGACGGCTTGCACACACCTGCTGAGGTCCTTGGGCTTGTCCGTGACCGAGGGCTGGCGGCCTTCGCTATTACGGACCATGACAACATCGACGGCTTTCTGGCTGTCCGCGAAATACTTGAGGAAGACGATCCAGAGTTGGTCCCTGGAGTCGAAATGTCGTGCACCCGGCCGGGCGGCGATCTACACATCCTGGCCTATTTCTTTGACCCTGACTGCGCCGAACTCAAAGACGCTCTTCAACATTTCCGGAAAACTCGGAACCAAAGAGGGCGTTTGATGGTCCAAAAGCTAAACGATATGGGCATTGATCTTCCATTCGATACAGTAGAAGAATGCGCCAACGGTGCGCCGGTGGGGCGCCCCCATGTGGCTGATGCCATGTGCAAGGTTGGCATCGTCAACGATTTTGATACGGCCTTTCGGAAGTACATCGGAGACCAGGCTCCGGCCTATGTGCCCAAGTCGAATGTACCTCCGCGCGATGCTATCGGCCTTATCCACCACGCTGGGGGACTGGCGGTGTTGGCCCACCCGATGGTGGCGCGGGTCTTTCTGATGCTTGAGGAGCTCGTGGACTACGGGCTCGACGGG
>CAZHDS010000167.1:0-7438 GCA_964531495.1 uncultured Ignavibacteriales bacterium | reverse complement strand
TTTCGCAAAATATGCGACATGGCAAAACCGGGATTGTCGGTCATCTCGCCCACGGCCTTGTCTCGCCAATAGGATGATTGTTCGGATGGCGACAGTTTGCGCCCGGCATCGTCTTCGGCGATCCTCGCGACATCCGGTTTCAGGCCGTTGGCATCCCACCAGTCGACTCCGGCTCCCGGCAGGCTGGCGCTGACGCCATCGGACTCAAGGTTGTTGCCGATGTACAGATTTATCCCGCTGTAAGTGCCGACCAGAACGAACTCGCCCGACACGACATAGTTGCGAATCGTAACCGGGGCAACGACAATTATCAAACCGAGGGCATACAGGCCAATCTTCCTAAGCGTGATCGTCGGCGCTGTCTTCCTCTTATTGAGCCACAGCAATAGTACCAACAAGACTGCGAACAACAGAACAGTTGGCCGCGCGATGGCCGAGAGGCCGAGAACCAGCCCCGATGCCCCGTACAACCACTGGCTGCCGGATTGGATGGCTCGAACCAGCAGGTACAGAGCAACCATGTTCAGGAAGATCGTCAGACTGGGGACCAGCAATTGCGCATCATAGAGGATCAGCGTCGCGCAGGCGGCGGTAATCAATCCGGCGACGACGCCCACTCGTAGGCCAAAAAGACGAAGCCCCAATAGTAGGCTGACGACGGCAGTGCCGCTGCCCATCAGGATCTGCACCAATCGTATTCCCCACGGTCCGTCACCTATAAGACGGTAGACCAAGGCCAGGAACATCGGGTAGAACGGCGCTTTGAAGTAGGCCTCAGTTGCCACCTCTCCCCCGCTGAGATACTGCAGGGCGAGGGTGTGGAAATAGAGCATGTCCATGACGTGGGTCGTGAACAGCGGTAGCTTCTCAAACTCGATGAGAAATATCAAACGCAGAGCCAGAGCGACAATGAATACGAATCCACCCCATTGCCAGATAGTGCGGCTGTCCACTTCGCGATCGTTGGTCAGGTTAAGCATGATGGGACAAGTTATGTGGAATTAGTGAGCGCGGCAAGGGAGGAATTTGATTCTGCAGAGCAGGTAGGCGTCATGCTGTGCGGAGTTGCACAACAACGTTGTCGAACCGGGCGCCAACAGAGCAATCACATGTTCCGTGATTCATGTCCCCCACCCGAGGACGGGTGGGCCACCGGGCGAATTGACGGTTCAATGCTCGGAAGTACAAAAGAGTAGGGCAGAACCCCTTGGTGGTTCTGCCGCCTTTCTGTCATTCACCGAAATCACCGTCGGTCCAGACTTGTTCGCTCACACCCCAATCACGAGTGTAATAGCCATTTCTATAGTACACATCAAGCGACGAGTGTCGCCAACTGAAAGGGTCGCGAACGAAGCCATGTCTGACAGGATTATAGTGAATGTAATCGATATGTCGATTCATGTCCTCTTGATCTCGAAGGATGTGATCCCAGAATCGCGGCTGCCAGACAGTACCCTGATTCATCCCCTGCTGCATGTAGTACAGGTTGGCAAACGACAACTTCAGACGACGGACTATTCCGGACAAATCGCTATCCATCGGATCCACGATCATGTGGAGATGATCCGGAAGAATCACCCAGGCACCCATCTCAAATCGTACCCGATCCTGAACCCGGCTCAGGCCTTCCATCAGCGTATCAACATGCTCCACCAAGAGTGGCGCTCGCTTATGGGTGACCGCCGTTATGAAGTACACCTGGCCTGGTCGGTAGTGACGGAGTAACTTGGACACGATTCAATATAGAGGATCTCCGCAACGTGTCAATCACATGCTATATGGCAAAACAGCCAAGTCAACTACGGGCTGGCTGGTTTTGCCCTAGGTTTGCTGATTGGATGGCAGAACCGCCAAGGGGTTCTGCCCTACTTGTTTCCTACGATCGAGTGTTCAGTTGGTTGACTAAGGTTCTTGACAGAACAACTTAGTGGCCGCTACTGAGTGCGACGCTCAAAGAAAAGCGATGGTCCCTTTCGGAACCACCGCTTGAAACCACTGCCCCTGCTCTACGTGAACAAGGCCGAAGGCAAAAAGGGTGACGATGTCACCGTCAGGACCACGAGGGTCCTGACCTACAAGATCTTCTCTCTACCTTCACGCCAGCAGAGCCGAAGGCAAAAGAGTGATTATATCACCTACCACCACTTGGGGACGAACTTGTAGCCATAGCTGATCACGCCGGAGTTGCCTTCGGTCTGAATGCGACGGAATTCAACTCGCACTTCCATTCCGATCTTCACCTCATCGACATCACAGTCAGTGATCATCGCCATCAATCTAGTACCATCGCTCATCTCAGCAATACCAAGAGCGTACGGACCCTCGTCGCCCCACATATTGGGAGCTACGCGGATAACTGTGTACGTTATCAGCTTGCCTAACTCGGGCAGCTGGACCATTTCGTGCGCAGTGTCGCCCGTTTCCGGATCGATCTCACGCGGTGGGAAATAGGTCTTGCCACTCTTGGTGAATTTGGAGGCTTCCAGACGGTAGCGCTGAGGATACTCACGCCAGCCGCGCGAAGAGAATTGGGTTCCCATCAGACCACCTCCAGGATATGCACAACCGACGAGGCGCCGGAACCGCCCATGTTGTGAGCCATGCCGATGGTCGGCTTACTCTTCAACTGGCGGCCACCTTCGGCCTGTCCGGTGAGCTGCTTATAAACTTCCACGATCTGAGCAATACCAGTCGCTCCTACCGGATGGCCTTTCGACTTGAGACCGCCGGAAGTGTTTATCGGCATCGAACCGTCAAGCGCCGTAGCGCCGTCAAGCGTAGCCGCTCCGGCCTTGCCCAAGCCAAAGAAACCGATCGATTCCAGGATCACCAGTTCGGCGATAGTGAAACAATCGTGCACCTCGGCAAACTGAATATCCGAAAGCTTCTTGCCAGCCATCTTCAGAGCGCGACTTGCGGCAAGGTTAGCAGCCTTCGAGAAGGTCAGGTCTTCCCGCTGAGCCAGGGCGATGGTATCGGTACCAACGCCGGAACCGAGCACCTTGATGTAAGGCTTGCCGGTTTTCTTGGCCACGTCTTCGGAACAGACGATAACGGCGGCAGCGCCGTCGGTGATTGGCGAGCAATCCATGATGTGCAGCGGATCGGCGACCATAACCGAAGCCAGAACCTTTTCGATAGAGGTCTTGAATGGATACTGGGCGACCGGGTTCATGGAACCATTGTCATGGTTCTTGGTCGATACGGCGGCCAGCATCTCTGGTGTCGTGCCATACCTGGCCATATGGGCATTGGCGATCATGGCGTAGAGACCCGGGAAGGTCGCGCCGTTGAATACTTCGTATTCCTGATCAGCCGCGGCGGCCAGAGCTGAGGTAGCTTCGTCACCGTTACAGTCGGTCATCTTCTCGACACCCGCGGCCATAACGATATCCGAAGCGCCCGAGCCAACTTCAAACATAGCGGCCCGGAATGACATCCCGCCCGAGGCACAGGCGGATTCGACCCGCATGGCCGGCAGACCTGGCATGCCGAGATAGTCGGCACACAGCGCGCCGATGTGCTCCTGGCCGATAAACATGCCGCCGGACATGCAACCGACATAGAGTGAATCAAGGTGATCCACGCCGGAGTCTTTGATAGCGTTGGAAGCAGCATCGACAAAGAGTTGACGCAAGGACTGTTTCCAGACCTCACCCCATTTACTCATGCCGGCGCCTATAACACAAACATCTCTCATAAGCGTCATCACCTCCTTAGTAGTTCTTTTTGATCTTATGCCGGAACTTGGCATAGGTGCCATAGTCGATATAAGTCACGTTTTCATCCAGCAACTTGGCGGTCTTGATCGTCAAGTCGCGCACTTCGTCGATACGCTCGGTGACCTTCCAGATGAAGGCGTCGGACCCAGCGCCGGAGCCATAGGAACACATGAAAATCAGGTCGCCCGGCTTGGCCACGTCCAGAGTAGAAGTCAGGCCCAGCGGCGAAGCACCGGAATAGGTGTTGCCGAGACGAGGCGCCAACCATCCGGGGTCAATCTGTTCCTGGGTGAAACCGAGCTGGAAAGCTACCCGCTGGGGGAACTTGCCGTTCGGCTGATGGAAGATCGCATAGTCGAAATCGGCCGGCTTCATGCCGGAATTCTTGAGGATCGCTTCCGAGGCACCCTTCGTGGTCCGGAAATAAGCCTCTTCCCCGGTAAACCGCCCGCCATGCTGCGGGTAAAACTCGTACTCGCGGCGCCAGAAATCCGGCATGTCAGTCATCCAGGAATGAGTGTGCAAACAATCGGCGATCAGGTTCTCCTTGCCCATGATGAAGGCCGCAGCGCCAGCCGCAGCGGAGAACTCAAGGGCATCCGAAGGAGCACCCTGCGAGGTATCACCGGCGATAGCGAGAGCGTACTTCATGTAGCCGGAGTCAATATGACTGAGGGCGACATACATGGCTTCCGAACCAGCTTTGCACGCAAATTCAAAATCGGCGCAATGGATATCCGGGGTAGCACCGATAGCTTCGGCCACCGTCGTGCCGGAAGGCTTGACCGCATACGGATGCGATTCGGAGCCAATATAGATAGCTCCAATGTCCTTTGGGTCAACGGTTTGAGCGCGAATCAAGGCCCTGCGGGCCGCCTCAACGGAAAGCGTTATCGTGTCCATATCGGGCGGCGGGACCGACTTTTCGCGCAGCATCAGGCCCTTCTTATAGCTGGGCGCATCAGCTCCCCACACCTTGGCGATTTCTTCGACCTTGATGCGATGGCGCGGCAGATGCGCTCCATAACCAACAATTCCTGCCATTATAACCTCAGGTTTCTGGTGGGTTTATCGTTAAGTACACTTTTGTTCATAATATACTTCAGCTAGTTAGAATACAGCGCCAAAGCAGGCCGCGCAAGCGACTTTTGGAGGCATAGCCTCCTTCTATACGCAACGAGGGTTGAGTTGAACCCGAACGAAACCGATAGATCCCATATGATCCATATCATTACAACGCTACTGGTCGTCATGATGTTGCCGATTGCGGCCTCAGCCGAGGATTTTGTCCTGGATTCCAATACCGCCTTTTTTGAGGGCGAAGTATACAACTACATCGTTCCGGCACCACGCGGGTTCAGAATGGTGACCGAGCCAGCCCTGGCCGATGGGTTTTCGCTCGCTTTCATACCCGAAAACGAACCTTACGACAAGGCCTCCATTACGATAGCCGTGAGCTATCTGAAACTGGCGGGCGGTACGTTGGATGACGTCATCGCGGCCGACACCAGCGCCGCCCGGGAGTACTTTGGTGAGGGCATGATTAGTTGGCCGGTGGATTCACTTCGATGTTTCAACGGCCAGACCCTGCGAAGTTATTTCTTCGACAACACGACCGAATTCCTGCCGTTGGTTATGATGTCCTACTTTAACGGACGCACCGATATGGTTGTCTTTGAGTTATATATCGAGGAGGATAAACTACCGCGATTCCAGGCCACAGAATTGTACACCAAGTGCATCAGCCTGTTCCGAGCTCTCAAAAAGGCCACCGTCGAGCCATAGAGCTGACTGCCTACTGCCGACGCCGCGAAGCTCGCCATCCCTTTGATTACTGAAAGCGATATAAGAGAAAGACGACGAATCCATGCGATCCGCCGCCTCCAGTTGGGAACATATCTACTAATCCTTATACGTCGCCAGTTCCATTTGGACCCGCTCTCGCCTGACTTTTTTGCGATTATCTACTCCCCCTAATCAGCCCCGGGAACAGAATCGTATCCGCGCGGGTTCTAATCGACATATTACAGGACCATATTGGTCCGCTATTGTCACGAACGTAACAGATGGAGAATAGAACAATGTTACAAACTCTGCCGAAACTGAGCTACTCTTACGATGCCCTTGAGCCCCACATCGATGCCCGGACGATGGAGATTCACCATTCCAAGCATCACGCCACCTATGTCGCCAAACTGAATGAGGCTCTGGCGAAATACCCTGAGCTCTCTGAGAAATGCCCCCAGTGCCTTCTGAGCGACCTGAGTAAGGTCCCGGCCGATATCCGGGCCGCGGTTCGCAACCATGGTGGTGGACACGTCAATCATTCGTTCTTCTGGAGTATCCTGAAGCCAAATGTCGCTTTCGAAGGTGCTGTTGCCGATGCTATCACGGCCAAATTCGGTGGCTTCGACAGTTTCAAGAAGGATCTTCTGAATACGGCCATGGGCGTATTTGGCAGCGGCTGGGCCTGGCTGGTGTCCGATGCCAAAGGGGAGCTGGCACTGCGCGGCACTCCGAATCAGGATAGCCCAATCTCAAACGGCGAGACGCCGTTGCTGGCCATCGATGTTTGGGAGCATGCGTACTACCTGAAGTACCAGAACTTCCGCAATAGTTACGTCGAGGCGATCATGAATGTGATGGATTGGGAGAAGATCAACGAGCATTATCTGAAGACCCTCAAGTCGGTCAAAACACACTGACCGCACACATTGTGTGATTTTCCGCTTCGCGCCGCGTCGAACTAGCTGTCCAGTTACCTCAAGGAGCCGCTGACACGCACGGTGCGATTTCCGTCTGGGCCTTGCTGCCGAATGCTCACAATCACCGATTCCGTCATTCCTGCCCTCTTCCGTCATTCCTGCGGAAGCAGGAATCCAGTCTTCACGAGTGCAACACTATCAATGGGCTGGATCCCCGCTTTCGCGGGGGATGACGTGGTGTATATCTTAAGTGGATTTTTGTGCCTGGCAGACGCCCTCGTCTGCTGGCAGGGATCTACTACGGGGCACACGAGGGCGTGTGCCGCCCACAAGAATTCGTCGCAGTCAGAATTGTCAGGATCACAAGGACCCTGACCTACTTGTGAAATAGTTTGGCCGCCACTACGTCAGCGACTGAATCCTCCTCTGCAACCTTTTTCAGGTAGTGATCAGGATACTCGTCCGCTATTAGCTTCTCCGCGTCATCTCCGATCTTGAAGATAAAGGCTCTACCTAGCACCTCCGGTTTAACAAGATCCGACGCGTCTGTCTTACCGACCACTATTAGGTACGTCAAGTCCCCAAAGAACGTCATCCTGACATATGCGGTCTTAGCTTTGGTGACTCTGAAATCAAGGCGATGGTACGGCTGATAGTCAAGGGTGTCGTAATCCGCTTCATTCTGAAACACTGGATGAGGTAAGCAACCCAGCCTTCTTTCAAAGGAAGAGCCAACGTCAATTCGTTTAACCTGGCCCTTCACAAACTCGGGACGAAACGTCGAGGAGTAAAACTCGTTCATAATCTTGGGAGTTAGGAAACCAGATAGGAACATTGACTCCCACGCAATCTTTGCAATCAAATCGACAGGTACGGCATTAGTACCAGTGAATGTGGTCGGCTCCCGTGATACCACCTTGGTTAACTTATGTACACCACCTGGCACACGAATTGAGGTTTCACCCATACGATACTGTTGTTCACAATAATCAGCCCAATCGGGATTGAGCT
>CAZHDS010000166.1:0-7472 GCA_964531495.1 uncultured Ignavibacteriales bacterium | reverse complement strand
ATTAGACCCGATATCGAGCAATTTCATGCCCGCAGTCAGTTTCATCTTCTCTGCCATGAACTCAGCCAACTGCAACCCACCCGGGCCGCTGCATTGCGCATAAATGGTATCGTAGTCTGTATATTTGCATGACCTAGGATAATTGAACTCTGCCATATCTCATCCCTCGCCGATTCTAGCTTGACTGCTTGCCTTGGCCGAGTACAGGCCAATTGCGGACACAAAGAAATACGCCATCGGGGACTCGAACCCCGGACCCGCTGATTAAGAGTCAGCTGCTCTACCAACTGAGCTAATGACGCATTCATAAGACGATCGGTTCGTTGAAAACCGACCGAGAAAAATACCTAAGAACATACCGTAGAGGACCGAACCAACAATTTCTTGCCGACCAATTACCTCTGCAGGCGCACCAATATAATCCCTTACAATAGGAGCGCAAGAGATTTTCACGGGCGGCAAAGGCGCGGGCTGGCCGCTCTTGTCAGCTCTCCGGTGGGAGCGGCCAGTCCGGCAGAATTTGCTTAACATTGGCTCCGCCATGGCGTAGTTTGGAACATGTCATTTGCCGGGATATTTTTATTGTGTGGACACGAGGAGGTCCGACTCAAGGCCAATGACCGCAGCCAGGCTGGGCTGGTGGTTGTGATCACGGTCTTCGCGCTAACGCGGGTGCTTGCGTATCTGGTCGGGGTGCGGTTCGACGCCTCTCCTCTGGGCGATTTCTGGCAATATCTCGACCCGCCCCTCCTCCGCACGCAGCTCCTGGAGAGCCTCTATTACCTGCACAGCCAACCGCCCGTTTACAACCTGTTTCTGGGCCTGATTCTGAAACTGTTCCCGGGGCAGGAAGCGGTCGCGTTTCAGGTCGTCTATTTGGGCCTGGGCTTGACGCTGACAGTCGCCGTCTTTCGGATCATGATCCGGCTGGGCGCTGCCGTCTGGGCGGCGGTACTCACGACCCTGGTGGTCGCCTGTAGTCCCGCCTCAATTCTGTATGAAAACCTTCTGTTCTACACCTACCCGTTGGCGGTTGGACTCGTCCTCACAGCCCTGTTTCTCCATCGTTATCTCGAGAACCGACGATCTTTGGATCTGGTTGGCTTTGTGGCCTGTCTGGCTTTGCTGGTGCTGACCCGATCCATGTTCCACTTGGCCTGGCTGGCTCTGGCGGCGTGTGTGCTGGCCTTGATTCGTCCCGCTGACTTACGCCGCATCGCAATAGTTGGTTCGTTGGCCTTTCTGCTTGCGGGGGGACCGTACATAAAGAATACCTGGGAATTCGGGAGTTTCACATCAAGCAGTTGGGGCGGCATGAGTCTGGCCCGGCTGACAACCTGGCGCCTTGACAAGGACGAGAGATATCGCTTGGTCGCGGACTTGCGGCTCGACCCGGTGTCACTGTACAACCCCTTTCGAAATCTGGCCACGTATCGTCAGGGAGCCGGATTCCCGCTGGCCGGTCCAACCGGCATTGAGGCCCTCGACCAGATGCTCAAAACAGGCGGAAGTCCCAATTACAACAACCGCTCTTATGTTGACATATCCCGACGCTACTTGAGTGATGACTTGTATGTGATTCGCAATTATCCGACAGTCTACCTGGGTGCCTTGGCGGAGGCTGGCTACACCTACTTCCTGCCGACCAGCGCTCATTGGTTCGTGCGACAAAATCGGGCGCACCTGGTCTGGTGGGATCGAGTATACAATCACGCCTTGTATGGTGAACCGGTCTATTGGTCCGACCTGGCTAACCCTCCCGAGCGCTGGAATATCGGAATATTCAGTCTGGTTGGCTATCTGGTGGTGGCGGCTTTGGTATTAGTCAGACTCTGGCATGCGCGCCGCCATCTTGACCAACTAAGCGCCAGCGAAGCGACGCTGATGTTCGCAGGTTTGACCCTGATATATGTCTCGCTGGTCGGCAATGCTTTCGAGCTCGGCGAGAACAACCGTTTTCGGTATATCGTGGAGCCACTCTTCTGGATATACATCGTCGCCAGCCTGAGCCGCCTACGGCGAGGCCGGAAAGCGGGGATTGCTCAAGAGGGCAACTCTGTTGCTCAGTAGGCTCCCCGGTTGGGAACGATGCAGATAAACTCCGCCGGATCTTCGTGCGGGTTTCGGAATTGGTGCATGGTATTGGCCGGCACCAGGGCAAAGTCCCCGGTCTTCAGTTCATGGATCGCATCCCCGATGGTCAGGCTGAGTCTGCCCTTGGCGACATAGTTGATGTGTTCCCAGTCATGCTGGTGGTGCGGCGTGAAGCCCTTCGGCTCCAGCGTGAACAATCGCATCGTATGATCATCCCAACCCTGCTCAGGTCCGATGGCATCGAATTTCGCCGCACCTTGAACCCCGTCCATAATGATCGGACCGAATTTCATATCTTCGTATTTGACAACCGGCATATTGACCTCCTTCGTAATTTGTACTGAGAGTATAACCGGCTCCCGCCGTCATCGGCACAAAAAAAAGATCCGCACTCAGCAAAGAGTGCGGATCAAAGAACAGTAGAACGTAAGTCCTATCTGATACTAGCCAACCTTAGCGACGGGTCCGACGGACCGGGCGCTTCGTGGCGCGCTTGATCTGACGACGCTTGGGGGCGGCTTTGTAGGTACGCTTCGTAGCGGTACGACGCGTAGTGGCCTTGCGACCGACCGGCTTGCGGGAAGTCCGACTAATGGTGGGACGGAAGGCATTAGCACTGCCCTTGTTGCCTCTCCAAATCGACGGACTGGCCTTCTTCAGGCTCAGGTCGACAGCTTTGTAGCGCACAGAATAGACCGTGCGGCCGAGCTGACGGGCAATCCAAGTCGTCTCGAACTTGCGGTAGTACTTCCGCATGAAAGCGACTTCTTCTCTGGACCACTGACGAACAGCGCGACGGACGTTGTTGCGACGAGGGGCCGCAACGCGGTTGGTCTTTCTGGTTGTTCTGCGCGTAGCCATACCATACTCCTTGTTTGAGTCAATTAGCACTTGCAGAAAAGGACCGCGATGTGATCCTTTCCTACCTTAGAATCATACCAAAATTGTCGTCGTTTTCTTAAGATACTTGATACCAAGTGCTTGAGTTTTTTCGGTCCCATTTTGGCTACACCAGAATCCAGCCCCTCAGCCGCCAGTCCAACTCGAGCGCCAGGAACGTAGGTTGGGGAGCCAAATTCGCTGTTCACGAGGTTCGCAAACGAGGATAGCGTTGTCGGGAATCGCCTACAAAACGGCTGAAATACGGCACTATGACCGCGTTTAGCGGCCAACGCCAATCGCATGGCAAACTGTTTCTATTCGAAACTCCCCTCTCCGGCAGAGCACAAAACTAAGTTGCAATCGGCTATGTTATCGGATAGATTTCCGCCATACAGAGGAAATCGGGCCGGAGAAAAAAATGAAGCGAGAAACCTTAACAGCGATTCTTTTTCTGCTAATTGCGGCGCTGATGTTCTATATGTTCTATCGGATCATCTCCCCGTTTTTCGCTCCGCTCTGTTGGGCAGGGGTGACGGCGATCATTTTCTTCCCGCTCTACGAACGTCTGCGCGATCGCTTGCGATCACCGGGAGTCGCATCGTTACTGATGTGTGTGCTGGTACTCGCTCTGATTCTCGGACCGATCTCGTACCTGTTCCTGGCTCTCGTGAACGAAGCTGCCGACGCGGTCACCAAAGTCAACGACCTCTATCGCAGCGGCGAACTCGATCATATGCTGAGCTTCAATGTGCCGTGGTTTGATACGATTCGCGAGAAGCTAGTCCCATACTACGATCTTTCCCAGGTCAATATGCAGCAGATCGCACGCGACGCTATCGACGGTGTGAGCGGCGTGGTTCTCAATCAAACTAGCTGGTTGGTCGCCAATGGCACCAAAGCAGTTTTCTTCTTCGTGCTGATGATTTTCACGCTGTACTATTTCTTCAAGGATGGTGAGCGGCTGCTTCGGCGAGCGAAGCGCCTTGTTCCGCTCGATACGGAGCTCGTTAACACTACTTTCCGGCACCTTCGCGATGTCGTCCAGGCCACCATGTATGGTAGTGGGATCGTGGCGCTGTTTCAGGGCATGCTGGGCGGGGTCCTGTTCGCTATCTTTGGCATTCCCTCACCGGTGTTCTGGGGAGCCGTAATGGCGTTCTTGTCGATCATTCCGTTCCTGGGGGCGTTCATCATCTATATCCCGGCCGGCCTGATTCTCATCCTCGGCGGCTCGTATATCAAAGGCGCGCTGGTGATCGGCATCGGTACGATTGTTGTCAGCCAGATCGATAATCTCATCCGCCCGTATCTGATTTCCGGCCGCACGCAAATGCATCCGCTGTTGCTCTTCTTCTCGATCATGGGGGGAATTGCTCTATTTGGCATACTCGGCATGGTCGTCGGACCGATGATTGCGGCCGGTTTCGAAACGCTGATCAAGATTCTCGACTATCGCCTGCATCCAGCGAAATCGGAGCCATGCAGCGAGGGCGGGGAGCTCTGAGTCTGGCCACAGATTGTCTATACCCCGTCCCAAAAGGTCAGAGACGTCTGGTGCAACTCGGTCCCGGGATGGGCGCGAGACTGGCAGACTACTATGTCGAGATCAGTTTTCGGGCAGAAACCGACGCCAGGTCACCGGCCATGATCGTCGCCTAAGCGCCTCTACCCCTTCGCCTTATACTTCTTGAACAGCTGGCCCCATTCGGTCTTGGAGAACTTGCGGATAATCGATTTTCCGACCGTGGGATACCAAATCCAGTCATGGTAGATGTTGCTGGCCATGGGTGCCCAGACCACCAGGGGTGAGTGCAGAGCGATCTTCTCCAGAAATCGCAGGGGGCCTTTGCGCAGCATCTGATCCCCCCATATAACCAGGGACTTCTTGGTTTCGAAGTGGAAGTTGATCTCCTTGATATCCTCACCCAGGATCTCGATCTCATTTATATCAGCGACACCCAGACCTCGCTCGTGACACATCCGCATGTACGGGATACTCATCGGATCGAACCCCATCAGCTTGGCCGCGACAGCATCGATAGCCAGCTGATCCTCCGAGGCCAGAATCAGATTCTTGCCATGCGGTGTCATCGTTCGCGGACCGGCACCATCCCCGGCGACGGTGCCATCCATCACCGCCAGCATGCGAGGATGCAGCTGCTTCTGCATGAGCATCAGATCGACGAGCACTTCATGCATGTACTTATGGGCGTAATGACGGACCTCCTTGAGAAGCCCGCCGAACGAGTTCTTGATGGCACCGGTGGTCGTCGAGTGACCGTGCGTCTTGACCGTGGGCAGATGGATGATCTGCTTGCCGATGTACATCTTGGGAATCTGGATCCCCTCGGGGAAAATCTCGTTTAGCTTGAGCAGTTGGTCGCCAAAGTCATAAACAACCCACTCAACAGCGGGCAACGGCGTGAAATCGAGCCCATATTGGTCGAGCACAGGCATCCAGCAGTTGTTCCTGGCTCCCTCGATCGGATTGGTGACGACAGTCTTGTTCTCCACCGGGAGCAAACGCTTCTTCTCATATCCATCTTCCACGAGCGTGCGCACCAAACCCTCCACCTGCCATGGCTGCGAGGAGCAGGCCGGGAAATACTTGGTCCAGGAGAGGTTTAGCTTGATCAGGGTGTCCTGTTGGGGATCGATGATCTTCTGATACTCGATCAACTCCAACAGACGACGATAGTCCTCGACGACTCTCTCTGAATCGGTCCTCAGTACAGCTACTCGTGATCTGGTCATAGGCGTCAGTAGTTCTTTCTGTGCTTCCGGTTAAGGCGACCGAATATACGCCATCGTATCCGCCAAGTCAATCGGCGGCTGGCTTCGATACTGATCTTCATGGCGGGTCCGCAGAGGACGCGAAAGAGACTAACCTTTGGCGCGATCATGCGTAAAGCTATTGTCACAGGGGTTAGTCAGTCATTTCAAGGAGATTTTCATAGGGTTCTTTAATGACAAGAAGGGATTATTTGCTTGCTTTCGCTAGTAGGTCTAGTTATCGTCGATTCACTTGGTATAACGGAGCTGGCGAAAGGACTGTTAACTACTTTATGTCCAAGGAGTTGGGCTTGTCCGAGAGGAGCAAAATAGCCCTGTTTTGGGGCTAAGTCGGTGTCTTTTTTATTCTTGACACCCTTCTGAGTCGGGCGTATGTTTCGTCCGATTTTGGAGGATTGGCTCTTTTTCGGCGCTATTAGTGCAAAAGTCTATCGTGTTCAGTGCCGATACTATTTTAGGAGTGAAAATAGGAAATTTTGCATATGTTTGTAGAAACATTTAAGGAGGTTCTATGGAGCGAAGACCGGGAGGTGAATGTACTTGAAAAGCTTCGGTGTCGGCGGGGGTCGGCATCCTCTGGGAATTGATGGACGCAATTTCACAGAATGTATCAAAAAAATGAAAGCACATGTGTTAACAGAGGATCATAAAGGAGTAGGAAGAATGAAAAGAAACATGAGGTTTCTGCTGCTGTTTTCTATTTTGATGAGCAGCATCTTTGCCGCATACTTCATTTCAGGTTGCGGTGACGACTCGACTATCATCGAGGACAACACAGTTACGCAGAACGATACCGTGATCGGGACGATCTCCGGTACCGTAAATGATGCGGCTGACAACTCGATTCTTGCGGGCTGCAAGGTCGTTTGGACCTACGCAGGAACGCGCGACAGTACTGTCACAGATGGCAACGGATATTACACCACTGGACCGACCGTGTCCACTGGTGTCTATGAGTTGTCATTCTACCCTGCCGGTACCACCCCAACTCACGCTGCAGCCAAAGCCACATCCGTTATCCCGTCGGTCGAGGACCTGCGTGACAACGATCAGGCTGGTGCCATGCCTTATGAAGACGTAGTCACAGTCTACCTGTGGCCGATGACCGGTACCCTTACTGGTTATGTCTTCACGGCTCTGCCGACGGGCGCACCTGCTAAGGACGGCGGATCGTTGGCTCTCGACGTACCGAACCTCGCGACGGCATTGGCCGGCGTGGGTGTCACGCTTGACTTCTCAGCCTTTGATATCATTGGCGACACCTACACCGCTACTACCGATGCCAACGGTATGTACACTTTCACCGGTGTTCCGGCCTGTGAGAACTACGACGACAACCCGACCAGCACGGCCTTCGATTCCGACGACATGTGGGTCGTTCTGAAGACCGCTCAATTCCCAACTGTCAACCCCGTCTACGGCTCCACCGAATACAGTGGTGCGGCCGGCAAAATGCCGATCACGATGGGTACGAGCATGCCGGGCATCTATGCCCCGCTCAACGGTCAGACCCAGCGCGATCTGGACCCGGCCCCGGTCGTGATCTCCTACAACTGGGATGGTAACACCCTTGGTGTGACCGAGAACCTGGTTATGGACTTCTCGACGGCGATGGATTCCTCGAAGACCACCATCTACTTTGATGGCCTTCCTTACACCTTTGTCTGGTCCAATGGCTACATGACGCTGACCGTTAACCCGGT
>CAZHDS010000165.1:0-7499 GCA_964531495.1 uncultured Ignavibacteriales bacterium | reverse complement strand
AGGACGACCGTTATTGGCCTGGGCTCCGCCTGATTCAGAAGCAGCCCAGATAATCGATCACACTCCACGAAGTCATCGCTTTTCATCAGCGGACGAGTCGATCCCCGACGATACTATTGACTTCTTGGCAAAGCTGGTTCGATCGAAACGCGCCGGTGAGAATCTCATCACGAAGGTTGACCCCGCATCCCACCCGCTGGCCATGCCAGCTACTATGGGCCGCATGGCCGAAGTGATACGCCGTGCGATCGCATGATCAGTGCGTTAGAAGATATCATCGGAGAACCATTTATCGACAAGCGGCTACGAAGTGGCCAGCCAGATCATCTGCGCTTCAGAGTCAGGGGCATATACGAAGTGGATTCTGGGCACTAGTTGATCTCCTGTACCGTCCATGCAGTCAGGCGGCGCAGGCAATATAGGGCGCACGGATCGCTGGGGAAGTAAAGAATAAGGGGGACATTTGTCCCCCTTGAAGTGTGATCGAGCTATTTAAGCAGGATCATCTTCTTCTGATCAGTGAAATCTCCGGCCACCAAATTGTAGAAGTACAACCCGGAAGCCACCGGGGTCCCGTTGTCACCAAGACCATTCCAGTCAGCTTCGTGCTCGCCGGCTGAAAGACGACCATCAAACAGGGTGGCTACCGTTTGCCCCAACAGGTTGATGATCGTCAGCTCCGCTGCCGATGCTCGTGGCAGGGTAAACGGAATGGTCGTTGTCGGGTTGAATGGGTTCGGATAGTTCTGTCCCAGCTTCCAGGCTCCGGGCAGAGCATCGGGATCGCTGACAATGTCGGATGCAATAGCTGGCGAATGCACTTCGTGACCAATCGAATAACCGTCCTGCTGGGCCGTTACGACGAAATAGTCGTCCATTCCCAAATCAGTGCTCAGGTCGACTTGGCCGCCGCCATCAGTATTACCGTAGGCAATAATTCCGGAACTATCGCTCAGAACCACGTGACAGTCGCCAACCGGTGCATCGTCGGACACGACTGAAATCACTACCCGACCGTCGCCCGGTTCAATGACCGGGTCGAGATCGCCGGGTAGGTCGTGGTAGATCTTCATCGACGGATCACCAAAGAAGCACTGTCCATAAACAAGATCGCGATAATAGTAGTAACGCTTCTTTGAGGCATACATGGCATCGACCGCCGGTGCCTCGGGATGGGCGAAAAGCGAGTCGAAAAACACTTTCTGCAATAGGTGACTTGCCCCCACCCAACCCCAACGGGTATTGGCCACAAAAGCAACTGCGCCTGCCTGTGGCTGGGCCAAGAAGGCCTGCACCAGGTTGGTGTAAGGTTGATCGAAGGGGGGCTGATCCTTGTCGAAGGCACCATTGTCGCAGGCCAGAGAATAGTAGAAGCCGGTCTTGCCAGTGGCCAGGAGGTCCGATACGGAGCCTGACAGGCCATCCCCGGGAAGGGTCGAGAAGCGAGATTTGGGGGAATGGTTATAGCCGGACGTTCGAACCTCAAATAGCAGAGTCGCCCCGTGGGCGAGGATATTCACGATGCCATGACCATCGCCAAGAAAATCGACCATCTCGTGAGCCGAGGCATTGTACGGCGCTACGTCATCCCCTCTGGCCGCCTCAACCCCCGCTACAGTGTCGATTACGAACTGCCCGGGGTAAGCTGCCGCAATACGGCCGTGCTGACCGCCCTGGGAGTAGTCACGCATCTGATCGGAAGAGAAGAAGAAGGCACTATTGAGATACTCGCGGTCATCACCGCCCGGATTCGTTTCGTATGCGATCAACTTGGCCACCCAGGCGGCAAGATCTTCGACCGTGTTGAAGGGCAAGCGTCCAACACGCACTTCGGGATCCAGGTCGGCGCTATCGGCTGACGGTTCCCCCCAGACGCCGTCGCCATCGGCGTCCCAATTGCCACTCAGATCAGCGTAATACAGATCACAGATCTGAAGCACATCCGGCTCCGGCTGGGTGGAAGTAGAGAAGTTGTAAGCGTAGCGCAAGGGAAGCACGGTTTCGTCACCGGCCATCAGGACATACTTTCCCCCCTGGGCGTGGAAGACCTTCAGGTATTCGCGGAGCCTTTCGGGATCGTCGATGCCGTCGTATTGGGCGAGTATCTCATCAATCAGCGCGATTTCGGCAGGAATGCCAAGGCTGGTCTTGTAGTCGGCCAGCACCTGCAGCGGCGCAACCAGACTTTCGCTGGTGACGATCACATATTCCACAGCACCCGGAGTCGGTCCGCCCACGATTGGACTGAGAGCCGGAGTTTGACTGGCCAAACCCTCGCTGCGAGCCCGCAACTGGGCGGCGGAGATCGCCCGATTTCCGACGAATATGGTCACGGCTGTATTGAGGACGGCGTGGCCTTGAGCATCCACCGTGACCGGCCAGACCAAAAGTTCAGCCATGTGCCGATCGTCCACGGAAGTCTGGCCGACTCGCGTGACCACGCTCGATCCAAAAACTCGGTTGCCATCACCTGGCTGGCGAAGCCCGGCGTATGCCTCAGCGGCTCCCGTCGGAACGTCCAACAAAGGCTTGAGCACGTCAAAAGTGCCAACTGAAGCCGTTTCTGTTACCTCCCAGCGGATTTCATCGATCGATTCATTCGGCCACAATTCAACAACGAAGTCAGCCACGCTCATCATCAGCTGCTGACCAACCGCTGAAGCTTCAAAATCGGCGTAGGTAACGGTTTTGCCTTCCTGATCGAAATGTACCTGAGAGGGCTCGAAAACAATTGTCGGTGGCTGATCTGCTGAGGCCGTGGGCGCCACAACAGCCGCTATGAGTAGTAGAAGAACGAGAGTCATATCATCATCCCTTGTGTTTCAGTCTGAACTCGACCTTATAAGCGCACAAACCGGACCGCTTCCATGAATATCCCCTGTTCGGCGTAAGGTGTTGTTTAGTAGTATATTAGGTGTGAGGCTGGAGCTTCGGGAAGCTCTTCGCCATCTCGGCAAGTGGTGTCATTGGCGTAGCCTGTAGGTCTCGGCCGACAGCTCTCGCCAAAAAAGTGATATTCTACAACTGTGCGCTGTGACGCGGCCCGCCCTATTGGGTTGCCAATTCTGACTCTTCTGGAGATCGTTAGTGCTTGGTGTTCTTTCTGTTATAGGGCGTGTTTTTTTGTCACCAAGGGCCAGAAACCGCTTGACTTGTTGTGGGTGAAATGTGATAATTGGGGCAGATTTTAGAGAGCAGTGGGACATAGTGGAGAATCTCATGACGGGCTTTGTCGGACAATACAACACGACCATGGATGAGAAGGGTCGTTTTGCGTTGCCGGCAAGATTGCGCAATCTGAGGGATTCGTCCAAAAAGGCTCCCCTCAGTGGGAATCTAATACTTACCAAGGGACTTGAGGGTTGTCTTAGCCTTTACCCGGAGAACGAGTGGGCTGAGATTCAGAAGCGCCTCTCTGCGCTCAGTTTTACACAGAAGGATTATCGGTTCTTCAGTCGGCGATTCTATTCGTCGGCCTGCGCCATAACGCCGGACCGCAGCGGTCGTATTCTTATCCCGTCTCATCTTATCGAAGAGGCGGCTCTGGGGAAGGACCTGCTCGTAATCGGTGTTGACAGGTGGGTCGAAGTGTGGAATCCAGAGCGATATCGGTACTATTTGGAGCAGTTCGCTGGAAGCTACGAAGAAGTAGCAGAACGTCTTTTCACTGCCAATGACCCCGAGCGAGAGTAGCTCCGGTCACCAGCCAGTCATGGCTGACGAGGTGGTTGAGCTCCTGGCGACCGCCCCTGAGGGTGCCTATATCGATCTGACTGTCGGCTCGGGAGGACATCTCTGTCGGTTGGCCAAGTCTCTGCCACCGGCGGTTCGTCTTTTTGGAGTCGACCGCGATCCTGCTGCGATTGAGAGAACTCGTCAACGTTTTTCCGAATCGAACAGGGATGTAAAGTTGATTCGAGCCACTTATGCCGACCTCGCCGAAATTGCAGTGGACATCGGCGAGCCGCAGTTCCAGGGGATACTTCTCGATCTGGGGCTTTCGTCAGAGCAGCTGGACGACCCCAACCGAGGTTTTGCCTTTCGCTCGGACGGTCCTTTGGACATGCGGTTCAACTCGGACTCAAGTGCGCCGGGCGCGGCTGACTTGATCAACAACGCGAGCGAACAGAGACTTACTGAGATCCTGCGTGATTACGGCCAAGAACGGATGGCCAAGCGGATGGCCCGGGCTATCGTCAAGGAAAGACAGAGGACCGCGATTAACACCACCGCCGACCTGACCCGCGTCCTGAATTCGCTTATTGACCCACGCCATTACAATCAGACCTTGGCGCGCGTATATCAGGCGTTGCGCATCGCTGTCAATGCCGAGCTGGAACAACTCGCCAAAGTCCTGCCGGTTATTGTCAATCACCTGGCGGTTGGCGGCCGGATAGCGGTTATTTCCTACCATTCGTTAGAAGATCGCCTCGTTAAGCAGTTCTTCCAGAGCGAGGTGAAGGGATGCATTTGTCCGCCTCGCTTGCCTGTTTGTGCCTGCGGTCAGACGCCCCGCCTCAAGGTCGTGACCAAGGGCGGTGTTGTGCCGTCCGCCGATGAGCAACGAGACAACCGTCGTTCGCGTTCGGCTCGCCTGCGGGTAGCGGAAAGGCTGGCCGCATGAGAAAGCCAGTCCGTAAGTTTAAGGAAACGATTGAATTCCGGACTCCAATCTGGAATCGCCTGCGCTCACACAAGCACTTCCCGATCGCCCTGCTCGCCAGCGCAGTTCTTCTGGCCTGCTCATTCCACATCTGGCAGCGGGTGAGGGTTCTCTCACTGGTCACCGAGGTTGAAGGACTGAAGCAGGAGAACCGGGAATTGGTCGATGCCGCAACCAAGCTCAACACTGAAATTGCTGGCCTCTCAATGGCCTCCCGCTTGGGCATCCTGGCCGCCGACAGTCTCGGCATGGAACCTATCCAGGCGGATCGCATATTCACGGTTCCGTGGACCGAAGGACCCTCCGAACGCCCCGACGAGTTCAGTCTTATGCTGGAAGCTATCGAACGAGTCTCTCGTTATGTGCCCGTGTTTGCCCCCTCCGAGGCAACCGCCAAGGATCTCAAGCGTATCACTTTTGACGAAAGCGTTGAACGGGAGGGAAATCGGTGAGGCTGACGCGTCAACAGAAATTCAGGTTGGGTCTAGTGGGCCTACTGACGTGTGCTTTCTTCGCCGTCGTCGCGGCCCGCCTTGTATACTTCCAGATCATCAAGCACAGCGAGTACTCCGATCGTGTCACGCGACAGTGCCAGGGCACCGTACCGATTCCAGCTACTCGTGGACTGATTTACGATCGATGCGGCGAGGTGGTCGTAGACAATATCGAACTATCCTCCCTGTATGCCTTCACGACCAGCGCCAAGCAGCGGAATGAGGTCAATCGCTATTTGGAGCGCTTCTTCAGCCTGCGACCGGGTAGCGCGCGGACTACCTATGGTCAGAAGATGCGCCAGTTTCACTGGATCAGGCGACGCTTGACCGATGAGCAAGCGACGGATATTCGCGCCAGCGCCCCTGAAGGGCTATACCTGCGTCAGGAAAGCCAGCGCACCTATCCTTACGGTACCGTGGGCAAGCAGATAGTGGGCTTCACAGATATTGACAACCGCGGTCAATCCGGCCTGGAGATGTCGTTCGATTCGTTGGTGGCCGGGCGGGCGGGGCTGGCCGATGTCCAGCGCGATGGGTATAGTCGCACTTTCCCGGTTGAAGAACAGGCTCTGGTGAAGCCCGTGGCGGGGCAGTCGATCGTTCTAACCGTCGACTGGCGGCTGCAGGAAATCGTCGAAGGTGAGCTGAAGCGAGCTGTCATAAAACATAACGCCAAGCACGGTGAAGCCGTCTTCGTGGACTGTCACAACGGTGATATCCTTGCCATCGCACACTACGACCCGTTGGAGAAGAACCCCGAGAGACCGGTCAAGCTGAGAGCCGTGACTGATCAATGGGAACCCGGATCAATTTTCAAGGCCATTACGGCGGCCGGCGTGATCGATGCTGGTCTCGAGAACATGGATGATTCCGTTTACTGCGAAGATGGCTATTGGAGGATGGGGCGAAACAAGTTGGAGGACGACAAGAAGCATGGCTGGCTCGATTTCAGGGAAGTGATCGAGCTGTCCTCCAACATTGGCACCGCCAAGTATGCGATTCAATTGGGCGGCGATCAGCTCTATGAAACTGCCCGGCGGTTCGGAATCGGCGAGAAGTTGCGCATCGGTATCCCGAGTGCCAGTCGCGGACAGCTCCATCCCGATGACAACTGGAGTGACTATGATATCGCCGCCCTGGCCATGGGCCACGGGGTTGCTGTGACATCGGTCCACATGGCGGCTGTTTTTGCGGCCATAGCCAATGGTGGTGAGCTCTTGCGCCCGAATCTGGTCATGGGCTTCGTCGACAAGCATGGCTATGTCGTAGAGCGCGAACGGCGCGAGTTGAAAGCTCGAGTTATGGAAGAGAGTTCGGCCGATACCCTGCGGTCCATCCTGCGGGGGGTCGTCGAAGTCGGTACCGCCACGCCCGTGAATTCGCCCGTGGTCTCCATTGCCGGAAAGACCGGCACCGCCCAGATTCCTGATTTGGTCAACAAGACCTATTTCCAGAATAGGTTCATTGGTAGTTTCGCCGGTTTCTTTCCGGCTGATAGACCCCTCATCGCCGGGATCGTGATG
The DNA here is from genome assembly GCA_964531495.1 of uncultured Ignavibacteriales bacterium. Lineage (GTDB taxonomy): Bacteria > Zixibacteria > MSB-5A5 > GN15 > FEB-12 > DAOSXA01. The sequence continues at coordinate 819 of CAZHDS010000165.1, read as the reverse complement.
CTGGAAGAGCCCCGCCCGATTACCTATGGCGGTTGGACGGCCGGTCCAGCTTTCCAGAGAATCGCCGAGCGCTACTCGGTGCTGCATCCTGACTTCTTTGCAGTTCCGGATCTGATGCTGGCGGAGCGCAGTGACGAGTTGGATGGTACTTCCGAGATTCCCGACCTCATCGGCCAGCAAGTAGCGCTTGCCGAGACTACGGCCACTCAGTGCGGCTTGCGCTTACGCAGTAACGCCGACGAGGGACATGTCGTCTGGCAATATCCGCCAGCGGACCGCCTCGTTTTTGAGGGAAGCGATATTTTGGTGGCCGTCCAGCCTCAGGCGGACAGCCTGACCAAAATGGTCGACCTACGCGGTCTCTCGGTGCGGGAGGCATCAGCTTTTCTGAAGGAGCTGGGGATAGGATTCCGGATCAAGGGTGGCGGTCGAGTAACCCGCCAGTCCATTCGGCCCGGACACACCGTAGGTCGCAAGGCGATCTGTCAATTGGAATGCAAACCGGTCTAGGAGGACATGATCAAGCTTTCCGAACTGACATCTGACTTGGTAGACGCTTCGATCATCGGTAATCCCGAAGTCGAAATCGAGCGTATTGAGTACGATTCGCGTAAAGTCGGACCAGGAACTCTCTTTGTGGCCATCACGGGATATGCTCAGGATGGCTGGGACTATGTTGCCAGCGCTATCGAGCTCGGCGCGGCGGCGGTTCTGGGGGAGAAGGACAGCTGTCCGGGGATCGAAAACTACGTGCAAGTCAGTGACGTTCGGGTCGCGCTGAGCAAGATCGCAGCGCGGTTCTTCGGCTTTCCTGGTCGC
>CAZHDS010000164.1:0-7504 GCA_964531495.1 uncultured Ignavibacteriales bacterium | reverse complement strand
CAGTCTTATCTATTGATCCCCTGAGGCCGCCGATCAACTTTCCCAGCGTTGTGCTTGACAACATTCGCCCGGAGAGTCTATAATGAGCATTGACATGGACATTCATCATCCATGTTGAATCGACGAGTGACTTGTGCCAAGAACGACTAGGAACAAAATATCTCATATGCAAGGAGTTAGCATGAAGCGGGTAATTGCTATTGTAATCATGGCGACCATGGTTCTTACGAGCGCGGCCATGGGTTCAACAACCCGAGCAGTACCGACCTCACTTTCAGAAGAGTCAGCAGCGTGCATCAGCTGCCACGAGGCCGACATGCCCGGAATGGTCAAGGAATGGCGCCACAGCCGTCACTATGCGGCTGACGTGGGCTGCTTCGAGTGTCATGCCGCGCAGCCCGGCGATGCGGATGCCGTAGAACATGATGATTTCCTGATCGCCACCATTGTGTCCCCCAAAGACTGTGCCAAGTGCCACGAACAGGAAGCAACGCAATTCCAGGCCTCCCATCATGCGGCGGCGGGAAAGATTCTCGGCTCGTTAGACAACGTGCTGGGAGAGGTCGTCGAGGGCCCCTGGGCGGCTGTCAACGGCTGCAAGCAGTGCCACGGTTCTATTGTCAAGGTTAACGATGACGGTACGCTCGATCCAAAGACCTGGCCGAATACCGGCATGGGCCGCCTTAATCCGGACGGCTCCCTCGGCAGCTGTTCTGCCTGCCATTCCCGGCACTCGTTTGATGCGGCCCTCGCCCGTCAGCCCGAAAACTGCGGCAAGTGTCATCTGGGACCGGATCATCCTCAGAAGGAGATCTACGAGGAATCCAAGCACGGCATCGCCTACTATGGCAACATGGATCGCATGAATCTTGACAACTCGTCCTGGGTGGTTGGGATCGACTATTCCGCCGCGCCGACCTGCGCCACCTGTCATATGTCGCCGACGAAGGATCTGCCCCTCACGCACGATGTCGGCGATCGCATCAGCTGGACGCTACGCCCGGCTGTCTCGCAGAAAATCGACGCGGCCGCCCTCGCCGGCGGACATGAGGTCAAGACCTGGGAGGCCCGCCGTGATGACATGAAGAGCGTCTGCTCCAACTGTCATACGTCCAGCTATGTGGACAATTTCTATGTCCAGTACGATGGCGCGGTCAACATGTACAACGACAAGTTTGGCATTCCTGCGACCAAAATATACACGAAGGTTCGCTCCGCGGGTTTGATCTCAAACGACATCGCTTTCGATGACGAATTGGAGTGGACCTACTTCTATCTCTGGCATCACGAGGGTCGCCGGGCTCGCATGGGTGCCGCCATGTTTGCCCCTGACTATACGCAGTGGCATGGTTTCTTTGAAGTCGCCGAGCGCTTCTACGTCGAGTTCCTGCCGCAGGTGCAGGAACTCGTCGAGCACGCCAAGGCTGAGGGCGGTGAGAAAGCTGCCGCTGCACTCGAAGTTGAGGAATTGATAGCTACAATCTTGAGCGCCGACGAACACAAATGGTTCACCGGCGATGAATCGGCTGCTGTCAAGGATGCCCGCAAGAAGGCAGCGGAAGAATTCAAGAAACGGTACGCCAACTAGACTTTGATCGATGATAGAATTGAAAAAGGGCTACTCCTCGCGGGGTAGCCCTTTCTGTTGTCTTCGAAGGTTAGTGCTTGGCGCTCGCTATGCGATTTCAAGGTGCCGGACAGGGCACAATCTCGAATCCATCGCCGAACATGTAGCTCACCATGCCTATTAGATCAGTTATGTTGATTTCGCCGTCAGCGTCAAGATCTCCGTGAGCGAAGCAGACCAAGGGCGGTCCATCCTGGAACATATAGTCCACTAGGCGTATCAGGTCGGCAATGTCCGGGCAGATGCCGTTGGCATCTATATCAGCTCGCTCAAAACAGCAACAGACATCACCGACACCATCATCATTGACATCGGATTGGTCAGGGTTGTAGACGTCCGGGCAGTTGTCGCAGTAATCGCCGAGCCCATCCCCATCCGGGTCGGGCCACCATCCGTAGACTTCGGGACAGGGGTCGTCATCATTCTGCCACCCATCTCCGTCCCAATCGTAGGAGTTCCAGTCAGCCACGAAGAAGCAGATTGGCCCATCCCAGGAAGGCGTGAAACGGTCATTTCCATCATACCACATCCAAGGGCCTGCAGGTGGGAGCCAACACGTATCGAAACAAATCTGATCCCCGCGATCACCAAAGACGTTGCCAGTCGATATCTGGAATACAACTTCATCGAAGTCGGCGGGCAGACCGGTAGCGCCGAACAAAGTGCTAGCGCTATACCCAACAGTGTCCGCCCCGACACCGTCAGTGTTTGTCTCAACAGTAGTTGCGACTAGATCGAATTCGTTGTCAGATTTCAATGCCTCCAAATCCGCTATGGAGCTGGATTCCCATGTCGCTCCGTCCGGCGAGTAAATGCGGAAACCATGCGACATGCCCTTCAGATTCTCGAAACCATTCATGCTGAGTCTTATCCGATACTCAAGATAACCGCCGGCACGCACGGCGAAATCATCGTGCGAGCCCCCTACTTCCTCCAGTGTCAGGGCCGCACTCGTAGGCAGAGGCACGCACTCAGTCTGATCGGTGCAATTCAGGGCCGGTCCATCTGGGGTCATGTACCTTGCCAACGCTACCAGATCGCCCGCATCTAGCCCAATGCAGCCATCGCAATCGGCCGACTCAAGAACGGGTGGTTCAGGTCCGCCTAGGTACATGTACGTTGTCAGGTAGATAAGATCGGCGATGTCTGGTCCGCCGCCATCGTCATCGACATCGCCACAGATGTAGTCGGCAGACGCCGTTCCGCCCAAACAGAGCAGAATTGCCACCATTCCCAGGAGCACCAGGTACTGTTTCGTTGATCTCATTAGAACCCTCCGGCCTGCATAAGGTTCGAACACATGAGAGGGAGCTGCCTTGCCCCCACTCATTCCATGATACTAAACCGCGACTTGTTTGTCAATAATGGACTTGTCTCGGACTGCCGAGTCATTCGCGAGCCACACGCATCCTCTTGCAAAAACAGACCAGAACAGCTATATTGAGGTTGGTCTGGCATCATCGATTCAAGCATCTCGGCGCACGAAACAACAACCATCCACGCGTGGAGAGAGATATGTATACTTCAAAGTCGATCCGTCGCACACTGCTGATATTAGCGGTATTCGTGATCGCAGTCAGCCCGGGAACATCAGTGCTCGCCGCTGATTCGATACTCGTTTCGTACCAGGGATACCTGACCGGGGCCGATGATGTCCCGCTAACCATGTCGGCCCACATGGAGTTCAGGATCTATAACAACCCCAACGGAATAAGTGGTACCTTGTGGGGCGAGCAATATGACACTGTTGTCGTCACCAACGGACTCTTCAATGTCATGCTGGGCTCCGCAAATGCCCTACCCAAATCTATCTTCGATGGCAGCGACCGATGGCTGGGGATCTCGGTGAACTATGACGCCGATGTCCTTCCCCGCCCACTGTTGGGCTCCGTGATCAACGCCGCTTCGGCCAGCCAGGTGCATGGAGACATCCAAACTCTGCCGGGTCACCTGAAGATCCTCCTGCCCGACCCGCCCCCTGAGCCACTCACACCGGTCCGGTTGGAGCTTTACCCGCCCGATCCGTGTACTCCGCCGGATCCATGTCAGCCCGCTCTGGAAATAGTGGCTGATGTTGACAGCCATGTCATGAGGCTCCACCCACCAGATCCCTGCTTCCCCCCAGACCCATGTGCACCGGCCGTGGAGCTGACTGCCACCGCTGAGTTGCATGGCTTTAAGATCCATCCGCCGGAACCGTGTGCGGGCGATCCATGCGCACCCGCATTCGAATTGAGCGCCAATCCCGAGGGAAACCTGATGCGAGTCAGTTGGAATGGCAGCCCAGCCGATGCGCCACCCGCCTTCGAGTTGGTCACCGATGTGACTATGGAACTAACGACGATGTCGCTAACGCCACCGCCGGATGACAACTCACCCAGCATCGAGTTTGCCGTTGATGTGGCTGACATGTCGAGCTGCCTCAAAATGATCCCACCACCCGATGACGGCAAACCAGGCATCGAGATGTGCACCGACGCTGGCGCCAGTATGAGTACGCTCCGGGTCGGTGGCCCGCCACCGGATGACAGTAGCCCAGCTATTGAACTGACCAGCACGACCAGTGCCAGTACACTGATCGTACAGGGACAGGACCCGGCTGGCGGCAGCGCGCCGCCACAGATCGTGATGACGGCAGACGCGCTTGGAGCGAGTCTCAGTATCGGTACGGATAGTGTCGCCGAAGCGCTCACTGTCATGGGTAACGGTTGGTTCTCCGGAGACGTGATAGCTCTTACCGACACGAAGGTGAAACGCAATGTGGAGCCGGTTCGGGATGCTCTTGAAAAGGTATCGCGGATGAACGGCTACTACTATGAGTGCAAGACTGACGAATTCCCCAACCTGAATATGCCTACCGACAGGCAAATTGGATTCCTGGCTCAGGAAGTCAAAGAGGTCGTGCCGGAAGTGGTAAGCGAGAACAAGCTCGGCCTGACCGGCGTCAGCTACGGCCGCTTGACCGCTCTTCTGGTGGAAGCGGTGAAGGAACTGAAGTCGGAGAACGAAGAGCTTCGTTCACGCCTGGAGAAACTGGAAGAGCGCTAACTCCTTAGGGATTGGTCCGAACCGGCGCACAGACAAAAAAGACGCCCCGCGGGTGCGAGGCGCCTTGAATATCGAGAGAAGATCTCTTTGTGGGCTAAAGCCTATAGATCCTGAGGCTTCACGATCGGACCGTTCTTCGCCTTGAGAGCTTCCAGACCAGCCTTCTGCTCCTTCAGAACCTCAAAGAAACGCTTCGGAATATTGTCTTCCTCACCGTAGGCCTTGTCCTGAAGATCGATACGGGTGATGATCTTGTCACAGTAGATCGAGAACTGCATGGTGTACAGGTCTTCCGGATAGTCCTTATTGATGATCTCTTTGAAGAGTTTCTTGAGGTCATCATACTTCGGGAGGAAGCCAACCGGGGTCTCGATAGCCTCGACCTCACCGTTGACATAACGATCCAACCAACTCAGCCAGACCGGCACGTCACGCTTTTCACCGAGCAGACCCTGGCCGCTACCGCCACGCTCGTCGTGGGTCAGGAAGTAGTTGAGACCAGAGACAACTGGACGCCCGGCATCTGAGAACTTCGGATTGTTGAAAAACTTGAACTGGGCATCCATGTAGTCGGCGAGCGAGCCCGGAATGAACGGAGCGTTGGCCCACGGCTGCCGCTTGACACCGGTAGCACCGACTTCAGTGGCGGTCGCCTTGGAGACGATCGAAGCACCGATTACAACACCAGCGTCGCCGTCCTTAGCCACCCAAATCGGAGGCATGGTATCAGCGTCACGGCCGGAATACGTGAAGACCTTGACCGGCGCACCTTCGGGGCTCTCGGCTACTTCAGAATTGTAGGTGGCAATCTGATTGGCGCGCAGGGTGCAGCGTGAGTTGGGGTGCGAGATCGGTATCGCCTTCCCGTCAGCATTGGTCTTGCCTTCGGACCAATCGCCCTGGAAGTTGACGCCCTTCTTGGCGTGCTCTTCACCATTACCAGTCCAATGCGGCACGTCCTTGTCGTCGATCAACACATTCGACCAGATAACCTCGCTGCCCTTCTGGCGAAGGCACTTCATCAGGTGTGGATCGCCTTCTTGGTTGACGTCGGCGACGATACCAAAAATGCCGTACTCAGGATTGACAGCCCGGCAGAGACCGTCCTTGTCGATCCAGATCTGAGCGAGGTCATCACCGATGAAATCAGTTCCAGCCATGGCGCTGGTGGTCTTGCCACAACCAGAGGGAGCCGCACCAGCAACGTACGTCACGCGGCCACCAGGCCCCTTGACGCCCGTGATGAACATGTGCTCAGAGAGCTCTTCACCGTGCTTGAAGTAAGTGGCATAGTCAACGCTGAAGCGGTGATTGCCCTTCTTAAGCAGGAGCGTGTTGCCAGCGTAAGTGCAGAAAGTCGAGAAGGTCGTGAACCAGGAACGATCCATCAGAATCCGGGCATTCGGAATGTCCTCGGGAGTGTTGTCGCCCTCAGAATGGACATTGGTGTAGAAGATGCCCTTGCGCTCAATTTCGGCGTCGAACTGCTCGTAACAATTGCGATACAGCAAGTCGCCAGAGTGCATCACGTAAGTCGAGGACGAAATCTCGATAGCCGGGATGGCTCCAACAGCTCCGACCGGTCCGCGGCTGAAGAAACCGATCATCAAGGTCTTATCCTTCATGATGCCGGTCATGTACTTCTTGACGTAGTCCATGGCATCCGGACGATCGAGCTTCTTGGCCAACGGGCTGAGCTTTTCACCCTCGTTAACAATGTAGAAGGTTTGCTTGACCAAGCGCCCCTGCTCCATGGGAAGGTCGTAGTGGATCGTATGATCCTGCATGGCCAGCTTTCGCTCTTCGCCCTTCTTCAATGAATACTCACGGACCCATTGCTTGTCAGCTTCCGAACCGGTGGTAATGAACACGTCCTTGGGCTGGCACATCGCAATGGCGTTGGCGATTTTCAGCCGCGCCTCTTCATTCTTGATCTTGGCCAGCTTCGCCGCCGTCTCTTTGTTGAGAGTCTTCGCGAAGAGAGCCTCTGCTTCCTGTTTGTTCTTTATGCCGCCGACGACTGCAAGTATGTCGTCGCCCATTTTGAGCTCTAACATGACACAAGTCCTTCCTTCATTTATAGACCAATTTGCCTTCACTAATTTCGAATCAGCAACTGCCAAAGTGTGATGTTTTTCCCGATTCTGCAACCCCTCCAGACCAACTTTTTTCAATATATTTGGCTCCTCGCGGCCCGAGAGCCCGATTCAGCATTTCCAAGGCAGTAATCGGAGCAAAATGCGAGGCAGAGTCCGAAGGAGCTAACCTATACCAGAAAGCCCAAATGCTCCAGAACGATCCTTATTCCAATTCCGATCAGGAGGAGGCCGCCAATGAGCTCCATACGCCGACCAAACCTACGCCCCAAGCGGGAGCCCAGCGACATACCTGTGGCAGTCATGGCGGCAGCAGCCAGACCGATAACTACCGAGGGGGTCAAGACACTAACCCTCAGAAAAGCCATGCTAAGGCCGACCGCCAGAGCATCGATACTGGTGGCAACCGACAGCACCACGAGGGTCCAACCTCGGGTCGGATCGGCGCACGAGTCGGTAGTAGAATCGTCACTGCGGGACTCTCGGATCATTTTGACACCAACGTACGTCAGGAGCGCGAAGGCCAGCCAATGATCGACGGACTCAATGTAAGCCGCCACGCTCAACCCGAGCGCCCAGCCAATAATGGGCATCAGAAACTGAAAAAGTCCGAAATGGAAGGAAAGTCTGAAGACCCGCCGGAATGAGAGTGGCTGACCCGATGCCCCCACGACAATGGCCACCGCGAAGGCGTCCATTCCTAGGCCGATCGCCAGCCATACCAGCATCAGGG
>CAZHDS010000163.1:0-7597 GCA_964531495.1 uncultured Ignavibacteriales bacterium | reverse complement strand
TATCCAACGTCAATTCCTTATTTTACTATTTTGAGGGCTGACCCCTCAGTCCCCCTAAGGAAGGCAACGAAAAGATAAACCCCGGCTGCCCTGATAACAATGTCCATTGTGTCACGTTTTGTCATTCTGCTAATCCTTTGTCTTTAGACACCCAACGCCGTGCCTGACCGGACTTGGAAAGCCGTGCGAAGCGCGGCTTTTCAAGGTACGGGTCGAGGCATCTTGTTGGCCATCATCCCTACTGCCAGATCAACAACTTGATCCCGACGATGGCCAGGAAGACACCAACGAATGCACGAAAGAGCTTCTGAGGCAATCTGTCCAAGGACCTCTTGGCAACATAGGCGCCAGCAAAGGAGATCGGAATGCAGACAACGAGCGCGAGGAGGAGATCATGCTGCAACCGGGTTCCTCCCCACACGTAGCGCGATACTCGCGTGATGTCGATAAACAGGGCGATCAAGCCAGAGGTGAATATGTACACTTCTTTGGGCAGATTGAAGGCAGTGAGAAAGGCTCCGCGAACTGCGCCGCCGACACCAAAGAAGCCTGCAAATAGACCTGAAAGGAGGCCCCCACACACGGCCGTGCCGTGGGTTTTCGGCAAGGCCCATTCGCGTTTCAGAAACAGGTACACAACATAGAGAACAAGGAAGCCCCCCAGGATGCGTTTCAGTGGAAGTCCGTGCGCATGCAGAGAAAGAGACGCTCCCAGGAAACTGGCAGCGATGCCTGCGACACCGAAACCAAGAATCAGCTTCCAGTCAACTCCTCGCTTGAAAAGGAGAACCTTCCAGATATCCCCGCACAGATGAATGACGCCGACGAAGAGAAGAGCTATGGGCATTGGCAGAAACAGGGTCAGAACTGGAATCATCACCGTGGACGTTCCGAAACCTGTCGCTGTGCCAATCGCGGAAGCCACGAGTGTCAGTACGGAAAGCAAAACCAGTTGTGTCATGCGGTTCTCTCCCTATGGCCAACGTTACTCCTCAGGCGCGGCCTTTAGGACGTCGCCTACAGGAGATTGTTGGCCTTTCTTCCAGTGCTTATCGGTAAAATCCATGAAACAATTCCAGTCGAATTTAGTCAGGTCGTGTTTGCCGCTCCGAAGGTGATACCCGATATGGCCGGAGTGCAACAGTTGCCCGGGTTTGGGCATTTCCGTCGAATCGACACCTCGCAGATCAAAGAGCCGGTAAATTGGCCCGGCGTTTACGCAGGACAGAAATTCTCCTTCCGGATCAGCCCAGTGGTCATCCGAGGCACTTGACACATAAGCGAGGCGGGGAGCCATGAGGCAGACTAATGCATGCTGATCGACCGGTAGTTCATGCTCCTTGTCGTTGAACTTCTTATAGTTCGCGCAAAACCAGTGGGGGAACCGCTTGTTAATCGCAGTCACGGTTTCGCCTTTTCTGCGACGAGCCAAGGCAGCGCCCGTGCACCCCGAGTTGTTGCTGATGGCCAAAGCAAAGCGCTCATCCTGAACGCCGCACCAGAGCGCCGTCTTACCGCCCCGCGAATGTCCCGCAACGGCAATGCGTGTTGCGTCGATATCCTTGTCTGTCTCGAAATAGTCCATCACGCGGCTCGCGCCCCAGGCCCACGCGCCGATTGTTCCCCACGCATCAGGTGATCGCTCGGAACTCTCAGGATCAAAAATCCCATGCACCCCGTCCTTGAAGCCATCGTGTTTGTCCGGATCGAGATCAGAGTTCATAAAAGAAGCGGCAACGTAACCCCGTTCTACAATGCGCTCCGCAGGCCAAAACGGACTCTTTGTCTTCCGTGTCGGATCGATATGCTCTCGGTCGCGATTGCAGATCAACAGGAACCCAGGTGCGGGCGTAGGGCTTTCATTTGGAATGAACACCGCCAGTTTGATTGTGCCCTTGCCCCCGGGACCCGAGAAGCAGATATCTATACGCTTAAGGGTAGCCTTGCCATCCATGGCGCCTTTGTCGCTTTCCACAACATCGAAGTACAAGTTGTCGGGGCGACCGATCGCAGTGCGACCATAGACGTTTTCTCGAAAAAGCTCGAGGATCTCCGGACGCCTGATCCTCTGCCACTCGTCGGGCGTGGTGACCTTATTACCTGCACTCGTCGTAAGGGGGTCCGGCAGTGTTTCGTCATCGTAGGCGGTTACAGTCATAGTCAAAAGCACTACTCCTATCATAGCTGCATGATTCTCATCGTCGATCCTTCAAGACCAACGTCACTCTTCAGGATCTGCGAATGGGTCGCCCTCGGGCGGCTCATTCGCAGTATCCTGCAAGAGATTGTTGGGTGGTTGGTAGTCGGCTTTGTGCATTGTCTCCCCCGGCTGTAGTAGACGGACCTTGTCAACATGGAGAAGGTAGCCGTCTTCATCCCTTACAAAATGTGCACGGATCTCAATATGGGAACCCCTGTAGTCTGGAAGATCCTTTGGGGTGACGTGGAGAGGCAACGCCATGTAGGGCGTTGCTCTTGTATGGGGAATGTTCAGCGTTGCGGGCCCGTTGGTTGTCGCATTGAAGAAGATGCCCCTTGTGAGGAAGTTGGTTCCGGCGACTGCTAAGTCCTTGACTGCTGGCGTTGGCAATACGCGTGCGTCAATCCAATCTCCGTTGTCCTTGGCGGGACCACCGCCAAGGGCAACCCACTGGAGATCCTCCTGCGATACGGTCGCAGGTGCGTCTTTGTTTTGTACGACGTACTCTTTCGCAACAATACCGTTTGTAATCTTGAGAAAGAGGTCCCGTTCGTATACGGATCCGAAGCCCATGTGAACGTAACGCAATTCTTTTCCTTGGGGAACGCGAAGCGTTCCCGAGAACCAGCTTGCTTTGAGAGGGAGAGTCTCAGTAGCGGGCAGGTAGGACTCGAACGTGATCGACAGAGGCTTACCGTCCCATTTGTTTATGCTCACAGGATTGGTCATGCAGTAGGGTCTAATTGACTCAAGATACAGGGCTTTGTTTCGTATGGTCCACGTTCCAACATAGCATCGCCAGCATGCTGATGACCTGTTCGATAGCTCCTGTACGATACGGAACTGTTCGCCGGTTACGCCCGTATTGGGGAAGTAAGGTTCGAGAGGGCATGAGTACATCTTATTGGTGGCACCCTTGTACACAAGAAGTTCACCCATTTGTGCTGTGGCGGAGGCCGACAGCGGCATGAACAGGAGTGCTATCAAAATGCATGCTTCTCTCATCTTATCCTCTCACCCAACGTTGAGAATGAGAGTGGTTTCAAAACCGGCGGTTTTGAAAACTACTCTCAATTCTTTTGTTATGCATTCTCCCCTTGTGACCGTCGTGTTGTCCTTCTTTGCCTATACGACCCAATCACAAGACCAATCAAGCCATAGAGAATGCCGCCACAGTAGTAGGACACAAAGGGATCGGGAGCGTGATTGAACCACTTGATTGCCGCGGGGACCAGCGGGAGATCCACGACGCAAAGAAGGACTCCGAAAATCATTGGGTCGAGGTAGGGATAAATAGGATGCGCCTTTCCGAAATAGAGAATGCCCACAACTAACGTATGGAGTATCGCAAACGACGCAGCCCACAGCAGGGGCCGTTTGATTGTATTCATTCTTTGCATAACGCCGCAAATCAGCGGCGCGGTTTACCGCGTACGCTGGATTTGTCTTGTTCGGCCTCTTCCGCATCAGCAGGAGGCAGTGCCGCGATTCGTCCGCCTTGAACCTCCAGAATCTCCGACTTGAATTCATCAAGCAACTGCTTCCGCAAGTCGGGAAGATGGCGAGCCATCACATCACAAATGCGTTTTGCTGATGCTCTTTCCCCCTGAGTCGTGACTCGAAGATGCTGAATCAGAAAGGCTCCGAGATGAATGCCAAGATACAGACGCCTGTCAGCAGGCGAAAAATGATTGAGTTCCTCTTCGGCGGCATCAAGTTCCCCAGATTCAATGAGACCAACGATCAGCCAGAATCGGGTCAAGTCGTTCATGGCAGTCTCGTCTCCCTCTGCAGAAGCCAAGAGTGCGCTCTTAACGTCTTCCCGATGATCTCCAAGCAGACTGAAAGCTACAGCGTCTCGTGCAAACATGTAGTATTTCAGAAAGTCGTGCAGGGGGTGTCGGGAGGATGCAACAACCTTGGTCTCGTAGTCATGAAACACCATTGCCAGACGTTGCATGACCCACGTTGCGATTGGCGTCTTCAGTGTCATTTCGATGAGGTAACTCGCCTGCAGGCCAAGTCCCAAGGTAATGGCAGCTTGATAGAGGCTCGGGGGCGACGCCGCATCAAGCTCTCTCGTCAGCGACGAGAGCAGATCCGGTTCATTCGGCCTCTCGCCGAAGTAGAACACGAGTGCTCGCCGCCACCAGTCGTCCGCAATCAACTTGGTCACAAGACTCTGGGAAGGAAGGCCGCGTCCCGCGAAGAACTCTTGCAGCATGAGGTGCCGAAACTCGACTCGATCCTTGACGATTCGGAACAGGCCTGATCGGTCCAGGATCTCGTTCGTTAGAAGGTCGACATCGAGCTTGTGACCTCGCGACGCAAGCTCCTGGTTCAGCAGGTGTTTGAACTCGTGGATAGAGAGACTGGTCTCCTTGCGGGCATGCAGCGTGTAGGCAATGCGCGTAAGGATGAAATCCTTCAAAGGCGCTTGGTACTGGAGACCCAGCCCTTTGGTCGTGTCCCATCTGCCAAGCATCTGTTCCGTGAACTTCTTGAATAGTTCCGTTATGTTGGCAGGGATATCCCGTCGCGAGTAGTCGCTGCTGGCTGCGAACACGGTGACAATAAGGGGATTGAGCTCAAGCCCGTGAACATTCTGCATGCGTCGAAGGAACTCCGCCGACTCAGCAACGGGCAGACTCTCATTCTTATGGAGGCGCTCTAGGATTTTCTGCGCTTGCTTGTAGTTTATTGGCGTAAGGTTGAACCGGACGAAATCCTGAAACTCAGCGATCTTCTCAACGTACCCATAGTCACGCGAGGCAATGATCACCCTACACTTGGGGTACATGGCGGTGAGGCTTACTGCCTTTTGGACCACCTGCGCCTGAATCTGCAAGTCACCAAGTTCATCTAGCCCGTCTATGAACACACAGAGCAAGCCCTCCTGAAGATCCTTCGACGTGATCGGCGACTTCTGAGTGCCCGCCACTTCCTGACACCGGCCGATACAGAGATCAAGGAGCGTTTGGTCCTGTGCTTCAGTGATCTCCTCCGCACGCAGGAACACAGGCGTTGGCACACGAGCATCGGCAGTTTCGGCGCGTTCGCAGAGTATGTAGGCCATTCGGAGAAGTGCAGTTGACTTGCCGGAGCCGGCACCACCCAACAGCAAGACAAGAGGTTCCTTCCTTCCAAGAAGACCGGTCACCGGGAACTCCTCGATATCGGGAATCTGCTGGGTCTTGCCGCGGGAAGTCTTTGTTTTCAGCGCATAGCGGAAGGCGCGAAGGCCCACAAAGGCGGTGTCCGAAGCTGCTACTGGTGGAAGGTTTGCTGAAACCAGTTCGCCACGCGTGAACAATTGGGTGTCACGCTCTATGCTGACCTTCAGCGCTCGGAGATACGGAAAAAGGTCGGCATCGATGTTACACCACACTTCTGGCATCAGATCATCGAGCAGCGGAATCAATTCCTCCATGTCGAGGAATATGAGATTCGGGTCTTTGACGTCTTCACAGATGTATGTCCGAGCTGCGTCATTGATTCTTCCGCTTGCACACAAGAGAGCTCGATTGGGGTACTTCTTGTCTTTGGATGCCAGGAGAATTACGGGTGTTAGGAGGGCTGTCTTGAGTTGCGTGGCCGCGTCGATCACGTTTTGCGATCTCTGTTTACCCAAGTTAAGGTGGCCCTTCTTGGTCTGGACGGCGTAGATATCGAGCAAGCCAAGGGCATTATCTGCCATGAATACGGCGTCTTTGCCGGCTTCTCGGGGGCCGCAGTAGTCGCGCCCGTCTCTGAGCCCGCGGCGCAGCAGCAGCGGGCGAACGATTTGGTCCCTGAAATCGTCCTCCGAGAGCTTCCGGAGGTACCGCTCTTTCTTGAAGCGAGAGATAGACGCTGCGTGTTGCTTTAGATTCAATGTATTCCTCCTTTTCTCATTTGGCCGAACGTCTGACTTAACCTTTTGAAAAATCCGCGGATTTTTCAATAAGGTTCAAGTCGTTGTTATCTGCTCATATAGGCTTTGACAAAATCATCTGGTGTGAGGCCTGCTTGCCGAATTGCACTGCGGAGAGTGCCAACGGCAAGTTCTTTATGGACGGGAATGACACAGCCTTTGTCCTGTTTGCGAAGCACAACGTGGCTACCACGTTGTCTGACCACAGCAAAGCCGAGTGTCTCAAAAACTTTGATCGCCTGAGAACCAGAAATTCTTGGCAGCTCAGGCATGAACCGGAACCTCGAAAGTGGTCAGAATAGGGTGAGACGAGGATTTCAAAGGAAACTCCTCTAAATACAGTTCGGTTGCTTCTTGCAGGTTGGCAAGGGCTTGTTCAATAGTCTCACCTTGGCTCGCGGTGCCCGTTTCTGAACACTCAGCCACGTAGAGTTTATCTTCTTGATGAACGATTGCTGTGAATATTTGTGTCATAATCTATCTCCACCCATAATATATCAAATCAGTCCTGAAACTTGCAATATTATTCTATTGCAGATAACTTGTGGATGAGCGGCAGCGCTTTGCGAAGCACAGCTGTCCGTTCGATCCATAATACATACTAAGAATCGAAATTATAGCGATTTTCTCAAAAGTGTAAAGGATTAACTTGCCCTTGCTCTTTCTCAGCTTGGCGTCACACTCACGTTGGCAAAAAGGGTCTCTTGACCTCTTTATTTTCCAGCCGTATACTATCACATCAACTGGCCTCGTTTAAAGGGTCAGGTCAAAAAGAAATGATTTCGTTGTTTTAGAGAAAAAGTGTTAGACTGACCAAACCTAGTCGGTATAATAATAAACTGCCAGATAAAGGTTTGAAATGATTGCCGAAATTATCATCGGAATTATCGGAATACTTGCTATCCCAATCGTGTTATTAAATGTTGTTGGTAGCATTGTTGGCGGTATTTGGCTAGCTTGTCTAGGCGAATGGGAACTAATTGGTATAGGAGTTTTGCTACTCTTTACTTCTCCTTGTTTCCTTTCTCTACTGATGCTACCAGGATCACTTATTTCTGGTGTCGCCATGGGTTTTGCAAAGAAAAACAAATCCATCTTTTATTTATTAGGCTTTTTATCACAGATTTATGTAGACCTTCTTATTGTCGCCACTTGTGTCTTCGCATTTGTCATATGCTCAAGTTATTACAGAGAGCCAATTGGTGTTAATTATATCCCATATTTACTTTGGTCGTGGGGAATGGCATTAACCCCTTGGCAATTCTTCGCATCAAAGGAGCCAGATAATAAAACTTCGATGACCACAGTATTTCTCGCATCAATATTTTATTACTTATTTTTAATAAGCATCTTTATTAGCCCCATCATGACACTAATAATTCTTGGCCTTTTTTGGTTGGTACAATTAATCGTATTGCCAATCTTCAGTATGTATTTGGTCTCCATGGAAAATTAAAAAGTATTCTAGATTATCAGGCTGATAT
>CAZHDS010000162.1:0-7614 GCA_964531495.1 uncultured Ignavibacteriales bacterium | reverse complement strand
CGGTAGTGCTGCCAGTAGAAGGTTCTTCCCGGCGTATCGAAATACAAGGTCCGGTAAGAGGCTATGGGCTGTCCGCAGGTCGGCAGCAATTCATAGTGAGGACCCAGGGACCGTATCAACGTCCCCACTTCTTCGACTGGATATATAAACTTGGTGTCCACACGGCGCAGCAACGCATAGTCATCTAGCTTTGCGATCGGAAACCGATCAAGATCGTTCAATATGGTAGCCAACGAACTCATAGTGCAATTCCAACTGTCATAGTCATAAGGGTCGTTCTCGTCGCGACATGCCACTCGGTGTCATTGGACGCTCTCCAGATAGGTTGTGGCCGCTGCTTGTCTGTCGCTTACGTGGCCAATGAGGAAACTCACCTCCGAGTCAAAATCCCCGGCGGACTGGAGGAATGTGTATCCCGCTATTTCGCCATCGGGACCGGTCACGTAAGATTGAATGAGGTCTCGCCAGGTCTGATATTTCGTTGTCATAGTAGAGGGCTCAAAAGGAGACTCGATAGTGGAGCGAACGTACTGGTTGTAGGTCGCCCGGTACACGGAATCGTCGGCCAGAAACGAAATCAGGGGCCATCTATCATCCACCTCGCTCAGGGGAAACGAGAGAGCGCCGCCCTGCTTGCCTTCCTGAAGTGCTTCATTATTGTCCCAGGGAATCCAGGTCAATAGACCGCCGTCCGGGTTGCGGTAGAGCAAGTAGTTGTGTGTCATGATCCCGTAAGTATCCCAGTTCTGGATCACCGTATTCACCGCCAGCCACTTCAAGAATTCGTCGACATCCAGAATACTCTCAAGAGTACTCCGCCATAGGGCAGGGTTAGTGCTACGGCTGTCAGAATGCAGGGCGCCAAAAAGCTCCTGAATATCACTCCAATCCGCCTCAGCCTCATTGGACTTCTTTGCAAAATCCAGCTCGCTGAATGTCCCGTAGGCGAAAGATGCCCCATCACCGTCAGGCTTGTAGAGATTGCCGTCATTGTCATCGAACTGGTCATCGATGACCGTGTCGTCAACTTCCTCAATCAACGTGTACATGCCGAAATAGACAGGACCCTCACCATGATCTACATATACCCGACAGAATGCCGTATGTGCGACAGGCACTCCAGCAGCCCGAAATATCTCAGAGGCCGCCCGCTCCCGCAGCAGAGATCTATCCTCAAACCCGTTGCCAAGATTCAGCTGCTTGAAGCCGTAGAAACGCTGATTCTGTATCTCGGGATACTGGTCTTCGAACTCGTCAAAGTCCAGCTTCAGGGAGAGCTTGCCGATCCCCCGTTTCCAGGCAGTTCGCAAACTTGAATTGCCCTTGAAGCGCACTCCCACCTGATACCACTGAATATCGTTGTAGAAGAGTGAGCACGGCATCCAGACTGGGTCTTCACCGCCATCGGAAAATCCTCCGCCAGGGCCTCCGGAACCGAACGCGCCGTAATTGGCGGTCATATCGTTGAGCATTATTTGCCAATCGGTGGAAGCGATGACGATATCAACTCGCCGTACGATGTCGTCGGAGAACACTTCATCGTAGTCAGGATCTCCGCTGTTACCGTGAGTAGCGTCAGTCCAGTCGGCCACATCCAAGCTGGTCTGACTGTTGTTGACGCTACTTTCTTCGGTGCAACCGTTGAGAAGAAAGAGGCTCACGAGGACTACCCCGATCAGAACTGGTCGAGCCTTCAGTACCAACAGCTCACGCCCAAACACTTTGCATTTCTTGCCGGTCATTGCATCCTCATGAAGCGTAGTTGTCGCTGCCTTGATGCGGTGTTGAGCGCTCAAAGGCGTCACGGTCTCGACCAATCTGGTCCCGGCGGACGTGGCTGCCCACATCTGCGATCCTGGCGCCCTTGCTCAACGCATCAAACTCATGACAAGTTGGACGCCGTTGCGGATCAGAACTTGCGCAGAAAATGGAGAGCCGGACCAGATAGGTCCACCGGCACTACCCTTGAGCTATGGCAATAGGAAATAGCTCGGCCGGATAGAACTCAGCGCTATGGAGGAGTGTTGTGGTCAGACTACGACGTTCAATGGCCCGGCGGGCGATTGTCACCCGGAGGCGGAGGTCGATGATCTCCAGGCGGAGGCGGTTGACGATCCTCGCCCTTGCCCGCGCCCGGCGGCGGTGGCCGCTTTGACTGGATGGCACCAAAGATAAGTTGTTTCAGTCGTTCGTGTTGCTCAGGGCGACAGAGCTGCTTGATGTGATCGAAATGCTCGTATACTTCCCGCTCGAAGTCCGCTTGTGCCAGCCCGACTTGATCGGACAACTGCTGTACCAGAGCTGTGTCTGGTGATTGAGCAAAGAGTTCTTCGATCATCCTGCGATTGAGATGAGCCATCTCGAATCGAATGGAATCGGTCTTACGGAAGTGTTCTCTCCTGAGCACCTTTACCGAGTCAGCCTGCTGCTGGTCCAGGCGGAGTTCCGTGGCGAAGAAATCTCCAGGGTCGGCTTCCCCATCGCCTGGCCTGGGTGGCGGCTTTCTATAGTGGTCCATCCACAACAACCCTACCAAACCGATGTTCATGATCACAAGGATCAAGATCGCCCAAACGCCTAATCTGTTTCCTGAGCTATGTTCCATATATGTACCTACTCAGAGGCAATATCGGACCAACTGGAGGTTCCGGTCAACAAGTACTCATCAGCCACAGCCTCTAAGTATTCTTCACGAAGGTCGATCTGGCTGGCAGATTTGTCGCGAACTACCATGACGGCAGTATATACATTGAGCAGGACCGCGACGGTCAGAAGGGACGGGGCCAGGCGGCCGCCCAAAAGCAGCCGTGCTATCCAGGTTTCATTGGTCTTGTGGGACTCCTCAATCCGGGCGTTCAGCTTTGCATAGAAGAACGGCCCTGCCTCGATATTGTCTATATTGTCAAGGCTTTCGAAGGTCTGCTGTACCTCTTGATCAAGGCGATGCTTAAGGTTATCACTCTTGCTCATAGTCGTTCCTTCATTCGGTCCTCATATACTTGGACGCCAATCCAGTGAATTTCTTGTGCTCCATTATTCACTTCTGAATGTTCCCTCATAATAGGTACGCAGACGCTTCTGCAAGTTGCTCTTGGCCCGATGAATCAGCGATTCGACCGATGACACCGTCGTGCCCATCGTTTCGGCTATTTCTTGGTAGGTCAATCCATCATACTTGCTGAGAACGAAGGCAATGTGCTGTTTCTCGGGAAGAGCGGCCAGGGCTTGTTGGAGTACCTGCCTGCGTTCTCGCTGTTTCAGCACTTCATCCGGCTGGGCCGAATCAGGAGCCGGGATATTGCTTGCAGCATCGTCCAATCTCAGAAGAGCCCTCAACTTACCGCCCCGTTTTTCACGACTTTGGTGCCGAATAAGATCCAGCGATTTGGAGACCGCAATGCTGTGAATCCAGGTCGAGAGGCTGGATTTGCCCTTGAATCTGCGAATGGAGCGGTGCACTTCAATGAACGTCTCCTGGGCAAGGTCCTCAGCTTCTGCCTGGTCATGCACAAAACGGTAGCAGATATTGATCACCTTGCGTTGATGCAACTCGACCAGTTTTCGAAAGGCATCAGCTTGGCCCGCTCGCAGTTCGTTAAGTAGTTGCTCGTCAGTCATCATTTGGGTCACTACCTCAGTAATTGACAATATCGACTTCGACGGGACATGGCAACTCTCAATATAAGACCGCAAGGTTTTGCCGATCTTGGCGTCCAACCTACCAGAAACGAGGACGACCATAAAACGGAGGTCTACAGATGAAACCGAAACTGCTGTACAGAACGATGATTCTGGCCGCATTGCTGTTCGGTGGCATGACAGCATCCTGCTCCGACGACGAAAATCCGGTTGTGAGCGCCACTGACGACGAGCAGCCTCTCGCCACTGGCTATGCAATTGTTGATACCGATCAGAAGACATGCTACGACAGCTCGGCAGCCATTTCGGCCCCCCAGACAGGCGCGGCATTCTTCGGTCAGGACGCCCAATACTCCGGCAACCATCCTTCCTACACGGGTAATGGCGACAGTACCATAACGGACAATGTTACTGGCTTGATGTGGGCCAAAAGCTCTGACTTGGATGGGGATGGTGATATCGACGCCACTGACAAACTTACTTACGATCAGGCTGTGGCCGGGGCGGCCAGCTTCGATCTGGCCGGATATGCAGATTGGCGTCTGCCTTCCATTAAGGAAGCTTACTCTCTTATTCTCTTCAGCGGCATTGATCCGAGTGGTTATGAAGGCACTTCGACCGACGGCCTAATGCCCTTCATTGATACTGAATACTTCGATTTTGCTTATGGTGATACTGATGCCGGAGAGCGCATCATCGACGCTCAATTCGCTTCGACATCTATGTATGTCGATGGTGAACTGCTCTTCGGCGTAAATTTGGCGGATGGAAGAATAAAAGGTTACGGTCTGCGGATGCCGTTCGGACCGGGTGAGAAGACATTCTATGTCATGTATGTCCGGGGAAACACGGGCTACGGGATCAACGAATTTGTCGACAATGGCGACAGCACGATATCTGACAATGCAACCGGACTGATGTGGATACAGAATGATAGTCGGACTACCATGAATTGGGAAGACGCCCTGGCCCATGCCGAGAACCTGGAATTCGCCGGGTACTCTGATTGGCGGCTGCCGAATGTCAAGGAACTGCAGAGTATTGTTGACTACAGTCGTTCGCCGGGCACCACCAACTCGGCCGCGATCGATCCCTCGTTCAAATGCACACAGATTACTGATGAGGCGGGCGAAGCTGATTACGGATTCTATTGGAGTAGCACAACCCATGCGAACTGGTCAAGTGCTGCTGGCGGATTCGCCGCGTACGTGAGTTTTGGCCGTGCCATGGGATATATGGATGGTGCTTGGCAGGATGTTCATGGCGCCGGGGCACAGAGAAGTGATCCCAAAGCAGGTAATCCAGATGATTTTCCGACGGGACACGGCCCACAGGGTGACGCGAGACGGATTTTCAATTATGTGCGGTGCGTGCGGGACCTATAGGACTGTTGATGGAGGATCACCCCCTCCCATCAGTCGCGAACCTGAAAGGAGAAAGACAATGCCTACTTTGAAGAGAATAACCTGGATGCTCTTGATCTGCTTAGCCGTAACCGGAACCATGCTCGGACAGACAAGTATGGCCGCCCAGACCGGCCAACCTGGCGGCAAGCGCGGCCAGGGACCGAACGACCGCGTGCCCCCGCCGGAAGTGCCGGACTCAGCCCGAGCTGTCGAGATAGTTGATAGCTTGACCGCCGTTCTTTCGCTGACGGAGGCTGAGCAGGAAGCGGTCCTCAAGCTTCACATGGCGCACTTCGCCAAAGCCAAGGCGTTGATGGCACAGGCTAAAGACGACCGCGAAAACCATCGTAATCAAATGGATGCTCTGCGAGCAGATTTCCTGGACGATATGAAAGAACTATTGAGCAAGGAGCAGTTCGAGCAATTCGAAGGACTAATGAAGAAACGCGATCAACGATCCGGACCACCGAAGCGGCGCGGAAAATAGGAATTCAGCGACCGCCAGAAACCTGTGCGTAAATGGTGATATTGGCGCTGTATTGAAGGTCCAGAGAGAAAACTGATATGAACAATCATCGGATGAAGACAACTGGCTGGCAAAGTGCGATGACGCTAGCGCTTGTTCTCTTTTTGGCTGCGTCAGGCACTACCTACTTATGCGGAGATGTCAATGACGACGCCTCGGGGCCGGATATCACTGATTTGATATATTTGGTCACGTTCATGTTCCAGGATGGCCCAGAGCCGCCAGTTATGGCTTCCGTGGATGTCGATGGCAACGGCACGACAAGTCCGGACATTGCCGACCTGATCTACCTGGTCGCGTTCATGTTCCAGGACGGTCCCGGATTGATCTGTTCGACAACAACGACTCCGTTATCTTACCCGATTGTTGGGACCGGCCAGATCATATGCTTCGACAACACTAGCCAGATAACCTGTCCTCAGCCGGGGGCGTCGTTTTATGGTCAGGACGCGTGCCATATGGGCAACGAACCCGCCTATCAGAACAACGGCGATAGTACCATCACCGACTTGGTAACTGGTTTGATGTGGCAGAAGAGCGCCGACATGGATGGTGATGGCAACATCGACGCCGACGACAAAGTGACCTACGATGAGGCCGTAGCTGGCTCTGCGACCTATGATTTGGCCGGCCACACCGACTGGCGTCTACCGACGATCAAGGAACTATACTCCCTGATCCTGTTTAGTGGTCTTGATCCGAGTGGCTATGAGGGTAGCTCCGATGCCCTCGTTCCGTTCATTGATACTGCTTACTTCGATTTTGGCTGGGGTGATGAAGCCGCCGGCGAACGTGTGATCGACGCTCAGTATGTCTCAAGCACTTTGTACGATACGACCACTATGATCAATGATGAGACGGACTTCGGCGTGAACTTCGCGGACGGGCGTATCAAGGGTTACGGTCTGGTGTTTATGGGCTCGGACAAGACGTTCTATGTCAAGTACGTACGCGGAAACACAGCCTACGGCCTGAATGACTATACCGATAACGGTGACGGAACCATCACCGACAGTGCGACCGGTCTTACGTGGCAACAGGGCGACAGCGAAACCGGACTGAATTGGGAGCAGGCTCTTGACTGGGTTCAGTCCAGAAATGCTGAAGGCTTCCTCGGTCACGACGACTGGCGTTTGCCTTCCGCGAAAGAACTGCAGAGCATCGTCGACTACGATCGGGCACCCCTGACAACCGGTTCGGCCGCGATCGATCCGTTGTTCAACTGCTCGCAGATTCCCGACGAGGACGGCGGCACTGATTATCCCTACTTCTGGTCCGGCACAACCCATGAGAATATGACCAACGGCAGTTATGCGGCTTACGTCAGTTTCGGTCAGGCGTTTGGATGGATGCAGAACCCGCAAAACGGCCAATGGCAATTGCTGGACGTGCATGGCGCTGGCGCTCAGCGAAGTGATCCCAAGATCGGCGACCCTGCTGACTGGCCGTACGGTCATGGCCCCCAGGGTGACGTAATTCGTATCTACAACTATGTCCGGTTGGTCAGGGATGCGGAGTAGGTCCCGATCAACTTCAGAGGCAGCGGTTTGCCGATGATTGCAGTCTGGTCGGTTGAGATCAGAAAGGTCATTGGTACCGGTGTCATGGCGAAAGGGCAGTTGAGGCGCTAATCAGTCTCCTTGCTCAGTCCGTATCTTTTGATTCGGTAAATCAGAACATAGCGAGGGTTGCTCAGAAACTTGGCGGCGTTCCGAGCCACGGGTGATGTCCTGAGCCATGCTGACGTCGCCGACCTTTCAGAACTAGGCCATGCGGGTTGAAGTCCGATCCGTAATCGAAACCTGGCCAGCAGTCCGTAGGTGAGGGTGGTCAATCCCTACCTCGGAATTCCTCCGGTGTGTGTATATATAGTGCTAAATATCAGTCACCTGTGGCTGTTTGCGAGCTGTTTCAACGGTGCACACCTCAGCCGACCTTGACCATGACCTTGATGGGAATGCCGACATCCATAACGTTGCGAGTCCCTGCACCGCTATTTATTTTTATCTCCCCTATTGACTATCCCGGGCCAAGCAATTCATG
>CAZHDS010000161.1:0-7629 GCA_964531495.1 uncultured Ignavibacteriales bacterium | reverse complement strand
GGAATGTAGTTATTGGAACGATCGCAGTAGTACCAGTTCTGCGCCAAGGTGATCCCGGGCAATAGAACCAACACACCGGAAGCAAGGACTAGCTTCTTCTGAAGTTCGGCTTTGTCAGCCAGCATGTCTTTCAGGAATTTCATGACCGCAGCGATGCCCATGCCCATGGCGATGCCAAAGAAGACGAAGGCAGGCGTGAAGAAATAGTCTCGGTTGCGCACTTCAAGATAGGCGTCGCCCGACTGAAAACTGTACTTGGTGCCATCGGCGAAGTTCATATAGAGAATCAACCCCACCGACACCAATAAGAAGAGCGTGAAGAATGGTAAGCCGATCTCCAGTCGTTTGTAGATAGCCGTAACCAGGCCAATCAAGCCGAGCGCAAAGAACGGCAGGATGAACTTCCAGCCACCCGATGAATACTGCTCCTCGAAGTAGGACCAGAAACCCATATGGGGATGACGGCCAAACTGGTTGGACCAGCTCCCGCGCCGATTGAACATGCGATCAATCATGCTCATCTGGCCGTACTGCTTGCGATCCAGGTAGTTTACAAAGGTCCGATAGTCCCGCGAGGGGTTGTTTTCGTCGATGCGGGGATTTAGTTCCGAGCGTATGGGAATATAAGCGTGAACGGAGATCCCAATAAAACCGATCAGCATGATGGCCATACCTGTGCGCCATTGAAGACCCCACTTCTGCTGCTTAGACAGCAAGGCCAGAACTATCAGCACTCCCAGGCCAATCGGAGCCATCTTGGAGTAGGTGGAAAAATCGAGCATGAGGGTCGAAGAGGTGGCGATTGCGATCACTATTGCCCAGTTAATCTTGCGCCACAGCACCCCGAGCAGAACCAAACCAAGAATACCGGAAAGCATCAGGTAGGTGGCTGGTGTGGCCCGACCGTTGGCGAAAATGACCACCATTAGCAGTTCCAGCATCACAAAACCACAGACCATAATCCAGTCGCGAGCAGTAGCTTCCTTCTTGAGGATGTAGAACAGCGAGCAGATTGGCACCACCAGAAAGACTGTCATGTGGATACCGATACCCAGCATGGCCATATAGAAGGCAAGGATGATCCACTTGGAGGCACCCGGCGTACCACGTACTTCGAGATACCTCAGGGTCACCCAGACAATGGCCACCGATAACATCAGGGCCAATCCATAAACCTCTGCCTCAACCGAGTTACCCCAGTTGGTGGCTGAGAAGGCGACAAAAAACGCTCCGGCGGCGCCACCAATGTAGCAGATATAGCGATTCAGGCCGGAGTGTTGGCCATCCTTGAAGAAGAATCGGATCATCCTAACGCCGACGAGATAGCTGAACAAAGCTGTGCCAGCCGAAGAAACCACCGAGAGATAATTGATGCGGTGCGATATGTCTTCGACGAACGGGACCAATGCTATCGCCCGCCCCAACAGGACAAACAGCGGCGTTCCCGGCGGATGGGGAATTCCGAGCGTGTAGGCGCAGGCTACGAACTCACCGCAATCCCAGAACGAGAATGAGGGCTGCACGGTAAGAGCATAAACAATGAACGACACCAAGAAGGTACCGGCTGCGATGTAGGCATTGGTACGGTCAAATTCTGGTTCAAAAGTATCCAAAGATTGGCTCAATACGTCCTCCGGAGAGCGCTCAGCAAGCTGGCTGGTTATCTTTTTATCTTATACCGAATCAGGTCATTCGGGACCATCCGCTCAGGACGATCAAGCCGTAAATATAACACTAACGGACTTGAGTACAACAGTTTATTTGATTCGGTGTGAGGCCGAAGGAGGGTCAGGCCAGAGCTATCCGATCTCGCCCTGTGACATCAAAAGGCGGAGTCTCTCACGCACTTCAGAGCCGAAAGGATAGTCAGCAAACTGCTCCAGGAGAAGCAAGTAGATCTCACGGGCAGTGGCCTGCGTGTGTTCGTCCAGATAGAGGACATCGGCCTTGATTTTCAGGCCGTAGGGCAGGTAGTACGAATCGGGCGCTTCCTGCTCAAGGCGCTCAACAGTGGCCAAGGCCGCAGTCGTGTCGGTCTGCTGCAGGCTGAGTTCGGTCATGCGGTACAAGGCGACGTCGGCTAGCACCTTGTTGGGGGCATCGGCCACAAGCGACAACGAAGCCACGGCAGAGTCCGACATCCCGCGCACCTGGTACAGCACGGCCTCAGCGTAGCTGATCAGCAGCGAATCGTCACCCGCCGCCTTGTCGATAATCATCTGGAGCTCCAGGGCATCGTTGACGTAGAATCCCCGTGGATAATCGACCATAATTCGTTGGAAGGCCACAGCCGCAGAATCAAATTGTCCGCCGCAGAAATCAATCAGCGCCAAAAAGTAGTTGATCTCCTCGGCCGCTTCCTCGCTTAGCCTATGGTCTCGAAGCCGGGTAAATTCGGTGGTGGCACGATCTAATTCGCCCAGGCGCAGCGGACAATGCGGACGTCGCTGCAACGCCAGGCCAAAACCCATCCCACTGGCGAAATGAGTGCAGACAGAATCGTAGTACTCTTCCGCCCGTCGGGGGTTATCCAGATGCTCCAGATAGATAGTGCCTATCTCGTAGAGGGCGGTACTCTTGTCCCGGGCCAGGGAGGTTGTCATCACCACCGTATCATAGCAGGCGATGGCTTCGGGAAACTGTCCCAACTGAACCTGTACATCAGCCAGCAGAAGCAAGACCCGCATCCTCTCCGAACTCTCGGGGTAACTAGCTATCAGATAGTTGCCGGTCCGGGCCGCCTCCTCAAGCTGGCGCTGGTCACGGCAGGAGCGCATGTACTGAGCCAGAGCGCGACCGCTGGAACCCTCCAACTGGTCCTGCCGCAGAGCCAGGTCAAAGGCATGCGAAAAGTCACCCGCAGAACGGTAGTGGCTGGCCAGAACCATCAGGGCTCGCACGCTGTTGATTGAGTCAATCTGACCCATGAGGGTCTTCTCCACGATTGGACTAGACTCCTCAAAGCGAAGCAGGTCCAGAATCTTTCGCTCAGCATTTGAGGCGAGCTTGCTGGTGTCACCAATGATAGCCAAATATTCTCGAGCTGCTCCGGCATAGTCCTTCTTCTTTTCCAGAAGGGCGCCGCGATGAAGCAGAAACGGTATTGGAACCTCGACAACCTCAACCAGCGAGTCGATCAGAACCAGAGCCTCATCGGACAGGTTGGCAGCGATCATGCCCTCGACAACAGCGAGACGATCGATGTCGTTTTTGGCGACAGGCAGAGCGCTCCTGAAGTTCTCAGAAGCGGCCGAATGGTCATCCGCCCCCAGAAATGCCTGCGCCAGCTCAAGACGGTGTTGAAAAACGTCGGGGTGATTCGTCACTCGCTGCTCGACCAGACGAATTAGTTTCGCGTCGACCTGCAGCCGATCGTAACAGGTTCGCAGCAGATTGTAGTATAGTTCATCATCTGGTTTTTCGGTGTGGAGCGTCTCCAGAAGCGCAGCGGCACCCTCGAAGTCCTCCCGGGCCATCAGCTGTCTAACGACCTGGGTCTTCTCCATCTCCCGGTTGAAGGCCTTCGGCTCCTTGAAAATATCAATAAACGTGGGTGGCTCTTTCGCTTCCTGGGCGATCGCTGCTCCGGGCCTCACCAGCAAGATAGTCCCCGTAGCCACTGCCAATAGAACAAGAGTTCTGACGGTCATGGTTGGATCGTCTCCCCGGCACCATTGGGATCGTCAGGAATCTGCAGCAGGGCCTTGAAGTAGGCTTTGATCTGCTGTTCATACTGCGGGGGATAGTCCTCCGACAGATACTGGCGCAGGCGATCTTCCAACTCTCCCCGGTCTTCCAGTAATCCTGACGGAAGAGGTGGCGGGGCCGCGAACAATCCGTCTTCGGCACTGGCAGCGCGTCTCTGATCGGTGAAATCACGCCGTTGCAGCGAACGGCTGGCCTGCAGCATGCGCGAGTATATCTTCAGTTGTCGTTCGATCGTCTCCTGCCCGACGTTGCCGGCGGCAAGATCCTCTTCGACCCGCTGCATTTCTTTGGCGATATCATCCAGCCGACCCATAACCTGGCGGCTTTGCCCAAACTCCTGGGCCAGTTCTTCGAGTGACTTCCTAATCGCCCCCTGTTGTCCGGCCAACCGCTGCAGAGCCGCGCGGCCCTGTTCGCTTTCCTTGGGGTTGCCGTTGCCCGGATTGTTACATTCGGAGGACGACGAGGGCTTGTTGCACTGCTGGGTATTTTTGTTAAGCTGATTCTGCTTTTTGCACTGCGAGCTCAGCTTCTTCATCTGCTTGTTGCAAGAGCCACCCTTGTTGCACTGGCTCTGTTGTTTAATTGACTCCATCAACCTGATCGCGGCCAGATTTAGATCAGCCATGGCGTTGCGTTGCTGACCCATGCCCTGATTCCGGCGCTTGGTGCCGAACTCCTGAGCCGCCTGCCCCATGCAGGAAGTAGCATGCTCGACCAACTGCTCCAGCTCTGCCGCCACAAACGGAGACTGCTTGCCGAGCTCAGTGATACGGTTCTTCAGGCCGTCGCAGGACGTCTCGAGATCCTGCTGCCGGGCAGCCATCTCGCGCAACATCATTGATGAAGCGGCCAGATCCGAGGCTTCGACCTGCATCTCTTCCTGGCGCTTGGACAGGAAATTGGCATCATCCATCGCCATCTGCATAGCTTTTTCGGAATCGGAATCCTGTTGCATCGCCGCCAACTGCTGCTGCATCTCATTCAGCATTTCCAACAGCTTTGAAAGAGCCTCCTCGCCTTCCTTCGAGGCGCTGTCTTTCTTCTTCTGCTCAAGCGCCTGCGACATCTGCTCCATGTTCTGATCAGCATCAGTCTTCTCCAGTTGCTTCATGAACTCCGCCAGCTCGGGCGACTCGCTCATTTCGGCTTCGGCGGCCAGCTTCTTGAGATCTTCCAATTGCTTTTTGAGATCGTCGAGCGCGGCTTTGTTAGCCCGCTCTTCTTCGCTGAGCGACGGTAGAGCTTTCTTGTCGCTGGCGTCGGTCTGTTTGTTCATGGATTCTTGCTGCTCAGCCAATTTCTCCAGCTGGCGCAGCATCGTCTCCATTTTCTGTTCCATCTGCATCCGCTTGAGCAAGGCCAGGGTTCGTTCGAGTCGCTGAAGCATATCCTCCATGGACTCCTGGAATTGCTCCATCGCCTTCTGAAGCTCGGCCCGATCCATGTTCTTGAGCGCCTCCTGCAAACGCTTCTGGGCCTCTTTCATCTCCGGCGTAGCAACTTCCTCGAAGAGTTTCTGGATCTGGCTCATCTTCTCGAGGATCTGGCGACTGAGCTGGGAGTTCTCGCCTAACTTGTCGATCGACTTCTCCATCTGCTCGGCCATCTTCTGAATCGAACTGACCAGTTCCTTATTCTCCTCGCCGAGATTCTTCAGTTCTTTCTGTTGCTGCCAGGGTGCCTGTTTCTGCTGTTGCTCTTGCGATTGGATCTTACGGGCCAGGTTCTTCATGCGCTCGGCCATATCCTTACCTTGCTGCAGCACCTGCCGCGTACGATCGACTCGCTGCGACGATTCTTTTTCAGCTTCGGCAACGATTTCCTCAAGCGACGGGATCCGAGCCACGTATTGCCGCGAGCGCGAAATCTTGGGACCGGAGACTTGATCGTTGTCAGCAATCTCGAAATAGTACGTCAGCCATTCGCCCGGATACATGTTGAACTGATCAAGATCCCAACTGAACTCGACATCCCCTTCGGTCTTGATGCGATCAGAGAAATGGATGATGCTTACATTTTCCTCCGGCTTGTTGCTCTGGGAATAGACCGTGTACTTGAGAGCCAGCGAGGAGAACCCGAAATCATCGTAGATGCGCACCATCATCGGCAGGCGAAGATCATCGCCCAAGTTGACATCGAAACCGGGCGATAGGACATCTATCGCCGGGTACTCGTCCGGCACCGCCGTGATATAGTACTCAATAGGATCAGGATTGTTCTCCCCCAGATGATCAGTCAGACGCATGTAGTAGGATTGTGATTCGCTGACGACCAAAGAGGTCTGAGCGTTGTGATCGGTGACCGCCAGCGGCACTCGGGAGGAATCACCGAAGACCATCTCGGCACTTTGCACCGGCTGGCTGCATTCGATATCGAGACTGACCCGGCTGCCGACGATCGCCGAAAAAGAGCCATTCTGTTCGTCGATGACAACCGGCGAGAGACCGGTATACTTGGGCGAAAAGACTGAAATCTTGATGCCATCGACGCGCGGTCGATCAACCACATCGATCTTCTGGATTTCGGATTGCAGGCGCCCCGCCTCGACGTAATAGTCGAAGGATCGGTTAACCTGGCGCAGCTTGAGTACCGCGTTCAGTGAGTCACCAATAGTGCCGGCGATTCTTGGCAATGTTTTGAGATTGACCGAAGTATGCTGCCAGGTTCCACCGGCCAAGCGATGATGGATGATTGCTTCATCCGGAAACTGATCACCTGTCAGCACAGCACCGATTTCGATGTCGCGATATTTAATCCACTGGGTAGAGCCAGGGAAAACCATCAACTGGTAACCGAGCGGCGGTGCGATTTCGGTCATCGGATTGGAGTAAACCTTGTAGGAGTGCGAGAACAAGCCCGGTGAGACGACCAACAGCAGGGCTGCGATCACCGCGGCAACGCCAAAATACCGGGCTGCCTTCATGATCGGCCCCAGCGTCACGGCCTTGGTGAAATCAAGATTGCTGGCACGGGCCAGAGCCTGTTGTTCAGTCAAGGCCATGAGCTCGGCGGAGAAGCCGGGCGTTTTTTTCATGCGGGAAAACTGGATGGCGGCGATCAAGCGGCCCTTGAGGCTTTCGTTTCGATGCTCCAGACGGACGGCCATTTCATCGATTGATCCATGCCAGAGCCGGGCCACGGCGAACTTGATGAAAAGCACCATGCAGGCGATGCCAGAGAGAGCGAGCAGGCTCAGCTTCAGCCATACCGGCACAATCATGATTCCGGCCAACAATGACAATCCGATCGAGGCAATCATCACGGCTGCTACCGTGAGCATCAGTCCGCCCAAAAGCAAGATCAGTCGCTGCCGCAGAAGCACCGAGCGAAGGCGGTGGATCAGGGGTTGAGAGTGGCTGTGATCGCTCATATCGTGAACCTCGTTCGGTCAGAGAGTCTGTTTAGGCCATCGGCAAGAACATAGTCCCAGCGTACGGCAGAAGGTCGTAGTGGCTATCAGTACAACAAGGCATAGCTCAAAATGTTTAGGCCCATTCGCAGGGCCTGATCCCGTTTTTCGGGCGGGTCGTTATGCACCTGGGGATCTTCCCATCCATCCCCAATATCGGATTCAACCAGAAAATAAAGCACCAGCCGGCCATCGATTATGATACCGTAGCCCCGAGGTGGTTGTTTGTCATGCTCATGTATCTTGGGTGGGCCATTGGAGAAATCGTGGAAACAGTGATACAGGGGGTGATCAAACGGTACTTCAATTACTTCTCGCTCCGGAAACAGCTCGGCCATTTCCTGTCGAAAGGTCTGCCCCATGCCATAGGAATCATTGACAAACAGAAAACCGCCGTTGGCCAAATAAAGGCGGAGCCGCTCCCGCTCCTCGCCGGAGAAACTGATCACGCCGTGGCCGGTAGCAAACAAGAACGGATAGCGAAACAAGTCCGGATCCATGATAGTCAC
>CAZHDS010000160.1:0-7631 GCA_964531495.1 uncultured Ignavibacteriales bacterium | reverse complement strand
GGGGATCGGGCAAAGAGAGTCCCGGTCACACCTCGGGCGAGGTTCCCAGCTACTCTGGGCCCGCTCTTGTTGTTGGCCGCTTGCGCGGGTCGTGGACCAACTAGGGTGCGATTGGGGGGGGGGGGGGGAGAGTTGACGTCTTCACCGGCGAAGCTATCAGACACAACTGCGAATACCCAAAGAAATCGGGGATCGAACACCTCTCTGGTGCCGGCTTGTGGGTGGGAGCGATCAGACTGAGAGATACCCTGGTTTCAACCGGCATGGCGGGCGGTTCCGACGGCGCTGCTGAATTGAATCCGGACCTTGCACCGTTTGGCGAGTTTATAGGACGCTCTATTGCCGATCCAGATGCCCCCCAGTACGCCCACGCAATATCCGAGCAAGACATTCTCTGTACCTACACAGATACGATGGTCGATCCGATCAGCTACGGCAGATATGATTTCATTGAGCGCCGCCCGCATCAACCCCTGTATTTGAGGGTCGAGCAATCGTCCTACGCTTGGTCGTACAGTTACGCCGAGGATATTGTCCTATTCAACTTCCGCCTGACCAATATTGGGAATGAGCCCTGGCGAGACATGTACCTGGGACTGTACGTAGATTCTGATATTGGCTTGAACTGGGGCGGGGGGGATGACCTGGTTGGATTCCGCCACACGGCCCCGGCCCAATTCGGATGCGGCTATGAAGATACGGTCAACGTCGCCTGGACCGCTGATAACAATGGTGATCCTATCGGCGGCGTCTGGGTCGAGCCGCCGCGCTGGAATATGACAGACTACATATTTCCAGTCCGCGAGGGTTCAGCCAGGTCTGCTTTTGGGGTCCGGATTCTCGAACCACCGGCCGCTGAGATGGAGCTATCGTACAACTGGTGGCTGGGTGGTTGGTCTTCGATCGCCGATTGGGGGCCTCGTCGACATGGGGACGAGCGTAATCTGGGTAACGGTTACGGCACGCCATTGGGCGACCGGAATCGTTATCACGTGATGAGTAATCATGAGTTTGATTACGATCAAGCCTTCACCAAGACGATTAATTCGGTCGATCCTGTCTGGCAATACCCGCGACAGGACATTGCGGATGATGTCGCTCAGGGTGCTGACGCTCAATTCCTGCTGTCTTACGGTCCGTTTATGAGATTCGGGCCCGGTCAGTCGGTCAGCATTGCGGTCGCCTTCGTGATGGGGGAGATGTTCCATGGCTTCGTGGCCAACCTGCGAAATCTCCCCGATGACCCGTTGGCCTGGACATCAAAAGTCATCTACGATGATCTCGACGCCAACGCTCTCTGGGCTGAGTGGATATATGATAATCCCGGCTACGACACTGACGGTGATGGCTATAGTGGCGAGTATCGAGTATGCGTCTATGATTCTATCAACACTGATTCCGGTTGGTTCATTACCCTGGCAGATACTAACTGGTACACCGGCGACGGTGTGCCCGATTGGCGGGGTGCCGCGCCCCCCCCGGCGCCATATCTATTCGTCGAGCCGTTTGATCATGGCGTGCGGGTCAGATTCAACGGCGAGGTTTCAGAAACGACCATCGATGCCTTCGCCCAGAAGGTCGATTTCGAAGGCTACCGCGTCTACCTGGGGCGGGATGATCGTGCTCAAAGCATGACCCTGCTCGCTTCATACGATCATCCCAACTACGACAAGTATGTTTATAATCCCCGGAAGGCCCCCAAACCGGGCTGGGAGCTGCGGCAGGCACCATTCACATTACAGGAGTTGCGCTGCCTGTATGGTGAGTACCCGAACCGGTGTGCCGACAGCAGCTTCAATCCGCTTGATTATACACCCTCGGAGTTTTTCCGTATGCAGAATTTCCCGGAATCACTCTTCTATTTTGTGGGACACGACTATAACCGCCACGAGTTCGGCGTGAGCACTGAGATTCGCCGCGTCAACCCCGATCAACCGGATCCACGGGGAGTCCCGGTCGATGATCTTCCGGCGGATGCCTTGACAGACGAGGGGCACATGAAGTTTTTCGAGTATGAATATGTTATCGACGGTCTGCTGCCGTCGGTGCCGTACTGGGTCAATGTGACCGCGTTTGATTGCGGTTCCCCCAACTCCGGCCTGGACGCTTTGGAAACATCCAAATCGAGAGGGGCGATCAAGTTCTATGCTCCGGCCTCCCAGGCTATTGCGTCGGGAGCGGACAAGAAGGTGTATGTCTACCCGAATCCGTACCGGATTGACTCTGACTATCGAGGGAACGGGTTCGAAGGCCGAACGGAGTCGTGGCGCCCGGAGTTTCGGACCCGGGAAGTGCATTTTGCGAACCTGCCGGCGCGATGCACGATCAAGATCTACTCCCTGGACGGCGATCATATCATAACGCTGGAGCATGACGCTCCTGATGACCCGGCCGGGTCCAATCATAGTTGGGATATGATCACGCGCAACCGTCAGTTGGCGGTGACGGGATTGTACTACTGGGTAGTGGAGTCACCTGATGGCCGCAGTCAGATCGGCAAGTTCGCGATAATTCAGTAGGGCGCACCCGTCGACTCCGCTCAGGGTGACCCTCCGTCATCTGGGTCACTCTTCAGGGTCGGTTCTTCAGACCCACCCGGATTCCACAGTAAGCGCGGGGCACACATACATTGCTCAAGAACCCTTTGGTATGTCATCCTGGCGGAGGCCAGGACCCAGGCAACTTGAGTGGTCAGCTGTTGTCGGACCTGGCTAAGACCTAGTTGGGTTCGCCTCCGGCGTCCCCTTCCGGGGGACTAGGAGCTCTCCCAGGAGTGTTCGGTCGTTCGCCAGGTCGGCACGGGTAGTAGTTCCACGGTACGACAGATTGCTCAAGCTCCATGATCACAGCGCGATCAACTACGGTGTGATAGAGGCTCCCTGATTCATATGGGACTAGACTATCGACTAGTCCCAGAACGAACACCGAGTCGCTTGGGTCGCTGAGGTCAACGACTACGTGGTACTCGTGCGGTTCCTTCGCCGCCCCCTTGCCAAATACGCTGTCCATATACGCTGGTATGTCGGTCACCCCCACAGGCTGTCGATACTTGAGCTCGCCCTTCCTGCGAGTGTATGTCTGGCCGCCAATCCTGAGGCGTTCAGAATCTACCGTGCAGGGCGTCTTTTCTCTCTCCTTCAGATCCCTAAGCCGCTGTTCAGTCTCTTGGCGCTGCCTCTCTTGGTTCAGTGAGTCCCTGGAGACAAGTACGCGCTCACCCTGATCATTCATGGCAAAACAGAGCGTTGTGTCATCAATGTGCTTTCGAAACTTCGGGGCTTTCGAAGAAGTATCAGCTTTCGGGTCCCACGGCTCGAAGTCCGGGGGCAAGGAATCCACGTTGTATAGCTTGCCGTCCTGGCCAGTGTAATAGCTGCGCACAGACTCTCCCGCCGAATGAAGAGAGTCCATCATAGCCGCATGCCGTTGCCACTCGTGTACCACGTCACTGCCCGGGCGTATCGGGCGCTCGCATACCCACGATGCCAAATATCGGGCGGAGATCGAGTCTGCGATGAAGGATCCATCTCTGTTGCACACGTGCCGGCCACACCGTGCCTCAAGGCGTATCCGGCTGGTGTCATTAGCCGGCACATCTATCTCAAACACGACAATTTGGCTGTCGCCAGGTTGTAATTCAAAGCTCTGCAACGCCGGACCTTTCACATTCAGAGCGTCATGCTCCGCTACCAACGCTTCAAACGACGTACAGTCGTTCTTGGGACTGGACCAGACCGTCAGAACAATAGTTACGGGCCCCGGTGTGCTATCCCATTGTGGTCGCATGTCGAGATTGATCACGAAGAAATCATATGGCCAGAATGGTCTAGGGGCTTGCTGCTCCACACCTTGGCCTAACAGCTTCTCCACGCTGGTAAGCCCATTATTAGGCTGGGTTGTGTCCGAGATCGAGTCGGACTCCCTTGTGTCGGTGCCATCCGCCCAGGAAGAAGTGGATACAGCCATCAGCAGACAGAACAGCGTGAATGCCGACAGGTTGGTTATCGTTTTCATTAAATCCCCCAATGGAATGTTGAGAGTCCACGTCAGGTCCACAGAAAACGTACGAGCCCTGCTATATTCTACACAAACAAGACGCTCACGGCAATGACATTGTGCAAACGCGTCGCCACCACCCTTCGGCTCCGCTCAGGGTGACCTTACCTCCGGTGGCCCACTAGGGAAGGGCACTGAAAGGGCGTGTTCCAGGATCTTGTACCCCATCCGAGGACGGGTGGACCACAAAGCGAGCCACCACACTCCGCGCCAGCAGCCCTTTGGGTATTTCTGGACAGCTAGTCCGGGGTCTGCCGAAGGAGACAGGTTCTATGTACCACATGGGGGGAACTAATGGACAAGAAACGCTTTATTCTCAGTGAGAAACGATTATATTTGCCACGGTCACGGCCGGATAGCGGTTGTGGCGCGTGATTATTGTCTGGTTGCAAGATACTCGGTGTCGACGCCATATTGAGCCCGATGCTGTGAAACGAAATGGTGATAATTCACCCATTGAGGTCAAGATGCCTACCAAAGAAGCTGTGATGAAAGTTTTGAGCGGGATTGACGATCCTGAGTTGAAAAAGCCGTTGACCGATCTTGGCATGGTCAATCATGTCAATATCGATGGCGCTAAGGTCGATGTGGGAATTACCCTGACTGTCCCGGGCTGCCCGCTAAAGGCCAAAATCTCCGACGATGTCAAAGCTGGCGTGAGAGCGCTGGATGGGGTCGAAGAAGTTACGGTCGATTTTGGTGTCATGACTGTGCAGCAACGTGAAGAACTGCGCCAGAAGCTTGGTCACGGAGCCAAAGGCCCGGACGCCAAGCCGGAACTGAATTTTGCCAAACGTTTCATCGCTGTTTCGTCCGGTAAGGGTGGCGTCGGCAAATCGACCGTGACCACC
Organism: uncultured Ignavibacteriales bacterium; assembly: GCA_964531495.1. Lineage (GTDB taxonomy): Bacteria > Zixibacteria > MSB-5A5 > GN15 > FEB-12 > DAOSXA01. Next base: position 2,724 of record CAZHDS010000160.1, on the reverse strand, counting down.
AATCTCGCCTGTGCTTTGGCTCACTTGGGCTACAAGGTTGGCTTGCTTGACGCCGATGTGTATGGTTTCTCGATCCCAGAGATGCTAGGTCTGAAAGGTCAACCGACTCAGATCGACGACAAGATCGTGCCGCCACGAGCCATGGACAATCTGCAAGTTGTTTCGATCGGACTGTTTGTCGGCCGTGACGAGCCGGTAGTCTGGCGCGGGCCGATGGTGCACAAGATGATCAACCAGTTCCTCTCGGATGTGATGTGGGACGAGCTTGATTTCTTGCTTATGGACCTGCCGCCTGGCACCGGTGATGTGACTATCACTATCGCGCAGTCACTTCCCGCCACCGAGATGCTGGTAGTCACTACACCGCAGTCGACCGCCACTCATGTGGCTGGACGCGTAGCCGGGCTGGCCGCCAAAACCAATCTGACCGTTTTGGGTGTGGTCGAGAACATGGCTTACTTCGAGCATGGTGACCAGCGTGAGTATATTTTCGGTCGGGACGGTGGCAAAGAACTAGCTAAGGCCCTGAATGTCCCGTTCCTCGGTGAGATACCGCTGATGACTTCCCTTCGCGAAGGAGCTGATGCGGGTAAGCCAGTCGCTATCTATGGTAGTGAAGAGCAACAGAAACTATTCGCCGACCTCGCCAAACTGCTGGTCGCGAAGGGTGATGCTTAACTGCCTACGCAGACTCTACTTTGTGGGTGACGCTATTTTATATGGGGTGGAAGCTCATCCCTAGTACTTCGCGCCTGAGAAAAAGCGTCGGTGTAATACGCTGACGGCCAGCCGGTTCAACATTTGTCCCAGAAATCTTCGCCTCGCGCTTGACGGCGCGGGGCGTTTATGCTATTTATCAACATGGAAGCGATTGAACCATAGAGTGTTAACAGATTGTGGATGAGCTCACCATAGACACCCAAAACGGTTGTCACGGGGCAGCTTAGGGACTTGTGGGATGTTGGCAGCTTTGTTGGTAACTTTTACCGTCACTTCGATGCACTTTCCTAATCCGGTATTGTACAGAGGATTGTCTTATGTGTGTCAGAACCAGTAGTGCCCCAGGGGGGATAGCTTGACTTTACAGATATCGACCTCCAACTCCCAGGAGTGGAAGGACTGTCTTAAATACATCGCGATTCGCACCAAGGAACAGTCATTTAATACCTGGCTCAAACCAATTGCAGGAGCTCCGACTCCCGAAGGGCAATTCAATCTCTCGGTCCCAAATCAGTTCGTAGCCGATTGGATTAGCCACCATTTCAAATCGTTGATCGACGAAGCGTTTCGGGAGGTCCTGGGGCAGGAGTTCTTGATTAAGTACATCATTGAGAAGCGCCTGGAGGATGAAATCCAGGTGTCCCTGCCTTTTCAGCAACCGTCCCCGCCGACCTACACCGCCAACGAAGGGGGCGAAGTCTGGCAGTCGAATCTGAACCGCCGCTATAGTTTCGAATCCCTCGTGGTTGGTGATTTCAACCAGTTTGCATGCGCCGCCTCGATGGCGGTAGCGGAGGCACCGGGCACTACCCGGTACAATCCGCTCTTCATTTATGGTGGCACGGGACTGGGCAAGACCCATATCGTTCAGGCGATTGGACATCGCATTCTGGAGATGTTTCCGAACAAGCGGGTTCTTTATGGGACTTCAGAGAAGTTTACTTCGGATTTCATCTCCTCGATCTCCGAGGGCTCGATCGCAGACTTCACTCGCTCTTACCGCGATGTAGATGTGCTGATTATCGATGATATCCAGTTCTTCACCGGCAAGGAGTCGACCCAGGAGCAGTTTTTCCATACCTTCAACACTCTCTATCATTTTGGCAAGCAGATCGTGCTTTCAGCTGATCGCCCGCCGCGAGAGATTAAGGGCTTGGAGGAAAGGTTGTTATCTCGATTCTCCTCCGGTTTGGTGACCGATCTCCAGGCACCCGACCTCGAGAACCGGACGGCTATCTTGTACAAGAAGCTCGATTCGGAAGGGGCTCACCTGCCAGATAATGTCGTTCGGTATATCGCTGGAACGGTCAGCACCAACGTCAGAGAGCTTGAGGGCTCACTGATCCGGCTTATGGCCTACGCCTCGCTCACGAAAGTGGAAATCGACATTGAAGTAGCTCAGAAGGTTTTGTCAGATAGTTTTTCGAAGTGCAAGCCAGCCGTCACCATTGACGCTATCCAGAAGAAGACCGCTGACTTCTTTGGTATCGATACGACCATGATGAAGGCTAAGAAGAAGACCTCACACATCGCCCTGGCCCGCCAGGTCGCGATGTATCTGGCCCGATCCTTGACGGATAGTTCGCTGAAGGTTATTGGTGGTGAATTTGGTGGACGGGATCATTCGACGGTTATTCATGCTTGTGATTTGGTCAGCCGAAAAATGTCCGCTGATGCCGAATTCCGTCAGAGAATCGATAGTTTGAGTGCTTCGCTACTGTATTGATAAGTTGTGAATGAATTGGTTGAAGAACTGTGGATAGTCAAGAGACTGCCTTTGGCGGTGGAAAACTGGTTGAATTGTCAACTATAAGCAGATAGCTTGCGGTGACAGAATGAGGATAATTGATAATGATTAAGTTGTTGGAGAACAGGAGTAAGAGTCCTCTTAAGGATCGTTCTTCCACAAATCAACAGCCCTTATTAATACTATCCTATATATATATAAAGAAGAGATAATAAAGAATAACGAGGATAACTGCCGAGCAGCATTATGAAATTCGT
>CAZHDS010000159.1:0-7668 GCA_964531495.1 uncultured Ignavibacteriales bacterium | reverse complement strand
GACCGGGGTGAGACGAGAGTGGGCGAAAACTGTCTGCTGATGGCTTATTCTCACGTTGCGCACGACTGTCTGTTGGGCAAGCATGTCATCATGGGCAACGCCGCCACTCTGGCCGGGCATATTGAGATAGGTGACTACGCCATTCTCAGCGGCATTCTGCCAGTGCACCAATTCGTGAAAATCGGTATGCACGCGATGATCGGGGGCGGCTTTCGGGTTCCTCAGGATGTCTGCCCGTATGCGTTGGCAGCGGGATATCCGCTGACGATCGCCGGACCCAACTTGGTCGGATTGAAGCGTCGAGGCTTTTCGAAAGAGGCTCTCAAGAGTATCCAGAGAGCGTTCAAGTTCCTATTTTCGAGCGGCCTGAATACGTCGCAGGCCGTAGAACGGATCCACTCTGATATGGAAATCACCGAGGAGGTCCAGGTTGTGCTGGACTTCATCAAAGCCTCTACTCGTGGTCTGATGAAGTAAGGGGCGTGGCCAACGGGACCGAGAACCTCAGAGCGCAGGCGAGGTTAAGGGATAACAAGGTCGATCCAAACATGAATAGCATCAAAACAGGCGTCGTCGGAGTCGGGGCTCTCGGCCAGCACCACTTGCGGTGGTACTCGCAAATCAAAACATCCGACCTGGTTGGTTTCTATGAAATCGACAAGGAGCGCGCCGAAGAATTTGCCGCCAGATACAATGTGATCCCCTTTGACTCGCTTGAGGCATTGGCCGACGCCGTCGATTGTGTCTCAATCGTTGTCCCAACTTCAGACCATCACAAGGTGGCCGCCGAGTTGATTGAGCGTGGTGTTCATTGTCTGATCGAGAAACCGGTGACGGCCACCCTCGAAGAAGGGCAAGAGCTGTGCGCTCTGGCCAGGAAGTCCAGAGTGGTCGTTAGTGTGGGGCAGATCGAGAGATTCAATCCGGCCGTGCGAGCTCTGGATGACATAGATATTCGCCCCTCATTCATCGAAGCCCATCGCCTGGCGGCTTTTGATCCGCGCGGAACCGATGTGGCGGTCGTTCTTGATCTGATGATTCATGACATCGATTTGGCCCTCAATTTTATCAAATCGCCGGTTGTGAATATCCAGGCCTCGGCCGTCAACGTGATTTCCGACAAACCTGATATCGCCAACGCCCGGCTGACTTTCGAGAACGGAGCCGTGGCCAATCTTACTGCCTCGCGAATCTCACTCCAGGCGATGCGCAAGCTGCGGATTTTTCAGGAGTCTGGTTATTGCTCGCTGGATCTGGCTCGCAAGCAGGCTGATCTTTATCGTCTCGCCGACCCCGACGAACAGACCGAGGGCATGCGTCTGCCCCTGGGCAAATCCGGCAAGGACGTAGTGTATGTCAAACGGGGAGATACCGAAACGGATATGCTGGGGGCCGAACTGACGGCCTTTGTGGCATCTGTCATTGAGGGCAAGCCGCCTACCGTCAGTCTTGATGAAGGCCTGGAAGCTCTTCGCATTGCCCTCGAAGTGGAGCGCATCGGCCGGGAGTCAGCCCGACGAATGATGGAGGCACAGCCGACCTAAATGGCTTCGCCGACCCTATTCCTCTCCGCCGGTGATCCCTCCGGCGACAACGCCTCAGCCCGATTATTGCCCGAAATGCAACGTCTGAGTCCCGGGCTGACCTGTTTTGGTCTGGGGGGATCACGCCTCAAAGAGCTTGGGCAAGAACAGTTCGTCGATGGTCAGCAGTTGGCTGTGCTCGGCTTCTGGGAAGTGGCCCGCCACTATTTTTTCTTTCGCAATCTAATGAGTCGATGTGTCGCTGAAATCGAAAAGCGCCGACCGTCGTGCTTGCTGCTGGTTGACTATCCCGGGTTCAATCTCCGGCTGGCTGAACGCGTGAAGCATCTTGGGATTCCGATCGTCTATTACATCTCGCCCCAGGTGTGGGCTTGGGGCCGCCATCGTCTGCAGCAAATCCGACGCCTGGTCGATTTGATGTTGCCGATCCTTCCATTCGAAAAGAATGTCTTCGACCGGTCCGGAGTGAACAACCAGTTCGTCGGCCACTATCTACTTGAGGACATTCCCGAAGAGTACATTTCATCATCGGCACCACCTGCCGGGCATCTGGCGGTTCTGCCCGGGTCGCGCTTGCAGGAGATCAAACGGCATCTGCGACCCATGTTGCAGGCGGCGGAGAGATTGTCGCAACGTGGTTTGACCACCGTTGTGGCAGGTGTGCGCGGAGTCTATGACTATGAGGCGGTCCTCGGCGCATTTCCTGACAGCAACGTGACGGTCGTTTATAACGATCCGCGCAGAGTCATTCACGACGCCTCGGTCGTTCTCGTGGCTTCTGGTACAGCTACTTTGGAAACGGCCATCATCGGTCGTCCCATGGTCGTGATCTACAAGACTGGTTGGATCACTTTTCAAATCGCGCGCCGCCTGGTCAAGCTGGACCATATCGCCCTGGCGAACCTCGTACTGGGCAAAAGGGTCGTGCCGGAACTGATCCAGCACCAAGCCACGCCTGAGACAATGGCAGTTGAACTGAGTCGCTACTTCGACGATGACACCTACCGTGAAAGCACTATCCGCGATCTCCAGCGAACGTCCGGTATCCTCGGTGGTCGGGGAGCTTCGGAGCGGGCCGCGCGTGCCATCCTTGACTTGACCGCGAGCCACGGAGGGACGGTCGCATGACGGCTTGGCTGTATCGCATGCTTACATCGTTGATCGGGATCATTCTCTGGCCCTACGGGTATCTGAGAGCAGCCTCCGGGTCGGAACTATGGCAAGGCCGAACGGCTCGATCTGACTTGCCCAGTTCCTGTGACGTGTGGCTTCACGCTTCTTCGGTCGGCGAGGTTGGTGTTGTCGCTAATCTCGTGCATTACCTGCTGGCACATCGGCCGGAAACGAACATTCACGTGACAACGATGACGCCAGCGGGGCAGGACACAGCCAAGACTATGCTGGGCGACAGTGTCTCGCGCTCCTATTTCCCCCTCGACACCCGACGTATTATGCGGCGCCTTCTGAAGCGACTCGCGCCCAAGCTGATTGCCATCGCCGAAACAGAAATCTGGCCGAATCTTGTCAATGAAGCGACCGCACTATCAATTCCGGTGGTCCTGGTCAATGGTCGGATGTCGGCTCGGTCGTTCCGTCAGTATCGACGATTTCATTCCGCTCTGCGGGACCTGTTTGCCAGGTACGAGCGTTTCTTCTTCAAGAGCCATGATGATGCCAGGCGCTACGAATCGCTCGGCGTGGCCCCGGAGAAATGGGAAGTCGCTGGCGATATGAAATTTGACGCACCGTTGCCTGATCGTTCGCCAGGAAGAACAAAACAACTTCGAGACAAGCTGGGTGTGGGCGACGATGATTTTGTTCTGGTGGCCGGTTCGACCCGCGATGGCGAGGAGCGGCTTCTGTTTGACGTATTCCAGAGCCTTCGCCAGCAGCATTCCCGTTTGCGCTTGGTTCTGGCACCACGACACGTTGAACGGGCCAATAGTATCGTGGAGATGGCCCAAAGAAGCGGTCTCGCCACCGGGGTTTTTGGCAGAGAGAGCGCGGAGATCACTATTGTCGATCGGGTCGGCCTGCTCAATGATCTTTATCTCGCGGCTAACCTGGCCTTCGTCGGTGGGACTCTTGTCGATATTGGTGGGCACAACCTGCTGGAACCGGTCTGGGCGGGCACGCCGGTGTTGTTCGGTCCGTCGATCTACAATGTCAAGGACGCAGCCAAGTACGCCGTCGAGAATGATTTTGGGACCATGATCGATACCGCCGATGACCTTTCGCGGCAGGTCGAGGAGATGCTCAGCGGAACGCGGACTTTTGCGATCAAGACTGATGCTGACCTGAGCAATTCCGCCACCGCCACCGTGGGTGATTTTATTCTCAAGAGGCTGCATCATGCTTGAAAGGATCTTCCACAAGACTCTTCGTCGCAAAGGGCTCTCGCCCTGGCTGGTGCCAGCCTTTTTCATGTGGTTAGTCTCGCTGGTCTACCGTCTGGGCTATTATTGCCATCGTACGTGGCCCGGCAAACGGCTCAAAGCCGATGTTCCAGTCGTATCGATTGGCAACATCACGGTCGGGGGAACGGGAAAGACGCCGATGGTGATTTGTCTTGCTCAGCACCTCGAAGATGTCGGCCTTCGGGTTGGCATCGCCTCTCGTGGATACGGTCGCCATTCTAACGCCAGTATCATCGAACCCGGCTACCGATTGCAGACCATGGAAGTATCTGAAGTTGGCGATGAAGTGATGCACATGGCTCACCTGTTGCCGAACGCTGTGTTCGCGATTAACAAATCAAAGGCTCAGGCTGCTCGACTTCTGGGAGTGCTGGGCGAGGTCGATCTGGTTCTGGTCGATGATGCTTATCAGCATTGGTCGTTGGACTCGGATATTGATCTGGTCACATTCGATGCGGCGATTCCGGAGCGCATGCTGCGCTGGTTCCCGTTCGGGTTGTTAAGGGAGCCGATGAAGAGTCTCTCCCGGGCCGATATTATCGTGGCAACGAGATCGAATTTCGCCCCCGACCTTGGCCAGCTCAAGAAGGTCCTGCGCGGTTACGCTCCCGAATGCGACCTATACAGCGCTCAGTTCCTGGCCGGAGACTTGATCGGTCGCGACATCACCCGGCCTCTGAAATACATCGAGGACAAATCGGTTTTCCTGTTTGCCGGAATCGGCAATTTCAGAGCCTTGCGGCGTCAGGTCGCGGCCCTCTGTGACGATTTCGACTTTGCTTTGGAGCTCTCTGACCATCAAGAATACGACTCGGCCCTGTTGCAGAGGATCAAAGACGAAGCTGATCGCTACGATTCGGATGTTATTTTGACAACGGGCAAAGACTGGGTGAAACTTCCTGACTTTGCCTTCGGTAGGGAAATATACTATCTTGGCCAATCGGTTGACCTGGATCCGGGCGAAGAGAAGTTGGTCGAGAGATTGATAGAGCGCCTCGGTCTGGAAACACGGAAGGACTAATGGAACGACGCTACGATTTCATCGTCATCGGTAGTGGCATAGCCGGGTTGTTTTATGCCCTTCAAGTCAATCGCCGTCAACCCCAGGCGCGCATTGCCATTCTGACCAAAAAGGGGGAAACCGACACGAGCACGAACCGAGCCCAGGGCGGTATCGCAGCCGTGCTCGGCGGCACTGATTCGTTCGAGGCTCACATCGAAGACACGCTCAAGGCGGGTGCCGGACTATGTCATCGTGATGTCGTGGAAACCGTGGTTCAGGCCGCTCCTGTGGCTATCGAAGAGCTGATCGCAACCGGAGCGCGCTTCAGCGGCGATTCCGCCGATCTTCATCTTGGCCGGGAGGGAGGCCATTCGGCCAATCGAGTAGTGCATGCGGCGGACATGACCGGACGGGAAGTTGAGCGGGCACTCCTGGCCGCTTGCCGCAGCAAATCTGATCGAATCGACATCTTTCGTGATCACATGGTGCTGGAGTTGCTCACCAGTAGCGGGGCTGGAAAGCGGTCTTGCGCTGGTGCTTTTGTGTTCAATGAGGAGCAGAGGTCTTATGAGTACTTCCTCGCCCCGGTGACGAAGCTGGCCACCGGCGGTTTTGGTCAGGTATATTTTCATACAACCAATCCCAAGATCGCCACCGGCGATGGTGTGGCTTCAGCCTACCGCGTTGGCGTTTCGGTAGGTAATCTAGAGTTCATCCAGTTTCATCCAACCGCCCTATATACGCCGGGCCGTTGGCCGTTCCTGATTTCGGAGGCGGTAAGGGGCGAAGGCGGCAAGCTCACTTCGGTGGATGGTCGGGCCTTCATGGAGCATGAACATGAATTGAAGGAACTGGCTCCTCGGGATATCGTGGCGCGGGCGATCGACAGAGAACTGCAGCAGAGCGGCGAAGAATTCGTTCACCTTGACATCAGTCACCGCGAAGCATCCTTCATCAAGAAGCGTTTCCCCAATATCTACAAACAATGCCTGAAGAAGGGTTTCGATATCACGCAACGGCCCATCCCGGTGATTCCGTCGGCTCACTATGCCTGCGGAGGAGTTGTGGCCAACGTTCAGGGTGAGACAGAGTTGCCGGGGCTGTACGTCGCTGGAGAAGTGGCCATGACTGGCATGCACGGCGCCAATCGTCTGGCCTCCAACTCTCTCCTAGAGGCCGTCGTGATGGCCCGGTTGGCCGCAGAGCGATCCTGTGACTACGGTCGCGAAGGCACTCTATCAGCGTCAACGGTGATTGACAACCCACCCAGCTCGTCCCTATCGCGTACGCAGCAAAAAGTTCTGATCGCCCACGAACGACGCCTCCTGAACCGGGTCATGTCCGATTTTGTTGGCATTGTGAGAAGGGAAGAGCATCTCCGATTGGCACTCGAGAAAGTGGTCGTGATCCGCGAGGTTGTGCAACAGCACTACCTCTCCTCGCCGGCCACATGTGCCGTGGTCGAGCTGCGCAATCTCGCGACCCTGGCCGAGTTGATCATCAAATCGGCTTTGCAGCGCCACGAATCGCGAGGACTACACTATGTTCTTGACTATCCTGAGCTCAAGGATGAGTTTGCGACTGACACCATAATTCCGGGACTGAAGAATGAGTGAGATCGAGACCGCGACCAGCCAGGAAATGATCCTAATACTAGACTTTGGGGCACAGTACTCGCAATTGATTGCGCGGCGTGTGAGAGAGCACAACGTTTACTGCGAGATAGTTCCCTATGACACCGATCTGAGCGCTTTTGCCGACCGCAATGTGCGCGGCTTCATCCTGTCGGGTGGTCCGGCGTCGCTCAAAGATCCGGATAGTCCGCGACTGGACGCCAGCTTTTTCGAGACTGACAAACCGATCCTTGGTATTTGCTACGGGATGCAGATCCTGGCCGACCAATTCGGCGGCGAGCTGGAGGGCTCCGACTCGCGTGAGTACGGCCGAGCCCATCTGCATCTGGAAGGCTCTCACGGTTTGTTTGAAGGCGTCGCCGATGACAGCCAGGTGTGGATGTCGCACGGCGATTCGATCGTAAAGATGCCCGATAGGTTTTCGGTCATCGCCTCCACCGAGTCTTTGCCCATCGCCGCCATCGCCGACCCCGAGCGACGGGTCTATGGTGTCCAGTTTCATCCGGAAGTGCAGCACACGGTGCAGGGACAAGCGATCCTGCGGAACTACCTGTTCGATGTCTGCCATGTGCAGGGCAATTGGACTCCCGAGCAGTTGGCCGAAAGTGCTATTCGCAAGATCCGTGACCAGGTAGGCGACGAACGGGTGCTTCTGGGCATCTCGGGTGGGGTTGACTCCACTGTCGCCGCCATGCTATTGTCCCGGGCCATCGGTGACAACCTCTACGCGGTTTTCGTTAACAATGGCCTTCTGCGAAAGAACGAATTCGAGGAAGTCGTGGCCATGCTGGGCCGCCTCGGGATCAACCTGCGTCCGGTCGATGCTTCCGAGCTATTCCTCAGTCGTCTGGCTGGAGTAACTGATCCGGAACAGAAGCGAAAGATTATTGGTCCGACTTTTATCGACATCTTCGAAGACGAAGCTGAAAAAATCGGTCAGGTCAATTTCCTGGCCCAGGGGACCCTGTATCCTGACGTTATCGAGTCGGTGTCGTTCAAGGGGGGACCGTCGGTTACAATAAAATCACATCACAACGTCGGCGGCCTCAAAGAGCGAATGAAAATGGATC